>CAZTDW010000001.1:0-81887 GCA_964611835.1 uncultured Rikenellaceae bacterium
AAACAAAGTAATGGAAAAGTAATTTGAATGAACAATTGTGCTTAATTTATGTTGAATATTTTAGTTTAATATAAATGTCAATTTGCTTATGTTCACAATTAAGCATGTAAGAATATTTCGGATTCGACATTAAAAAGGATATAAGCATATTTTTTTCTTTTAACAGTTCAAATGTGTTAATTTGCAATGTTTACAGAATACGGAACTAAAATCTGAAAAGTGGAAAAGAAAAAAGTTGCCATTGTATCTGATCATGCAGGATATTATCTGAAAGAAAAACTTGTAGGGTTTCTTATAAAGGAAAATATTGAAATAAAGGATCTTGGAACCCATAGTCCTGACAAGGTCGACTATCCCGATTTTGGTCATCCTCTTGCGAAATCTGTATCGGAAGGTGATTTTGATTTTGGAATATCCATTTGCGGTACGGGTAACGGTATTAATATGACTGTCAATAAACATCAGGGAATCAGGAGCGCACTATGCTGGACTGAGGAGATATCACGCCTTTCACGTGCCCATAATGATGCAAATATATGTGCATTGCCTGCCTGGTTCATAAATGAATCAGAGGCTTTTCTTATAGTAAAAACATTTCTCAATACATCTTTTGAAGGGGGAAGACATCAAAGGAGAATTGAAAAGATCTCATTAAAAATGTATTAATATGCTTTCAAATTCCTGCAGATACGGAATAAGGGCAATCTTATATCTGGCCAGCAAGGATGTCAGGGGCAATAAAATAGGCATCAGGCAGATATCGGAAGATCTGAAGCTTCCAACCCCGTATCTGGCTAAAATACTCCAGAATCTGGTTAAACACCGTATCCTGAGTTCCACCAAAGGACCAAACGGAGGTTTTTCCCTTCTGCGAAAACCTGAATCAATAACTATTCTTGATATTGTTAAGATAATAGATGGCGAAGAAGTTCTTACGAATTGCATTATTCATAACGGTTCATGCAGCAGTGTAAGGAAAAGCATGAAACCATGCCCTGTTCATGATGACTATTCAAAGATAAGGGAAGACCTTATCAGTATGTTCAAAGGAAAGACCATTGCTGAAATAGTAAAAAAAGCCAACTATTCAGAAAATATCGCGATCTAGGTCTGTTCAGGGATTTTTTTCTTATTTGTATTCCGTCTTATAACATTTTTTCAACCCTGTATGGCTTGATAGTCAGCCACAGCAATATTGCGGAGACAACACCCGCAGAATTGAAAATTATATCCAGAATATCAGCTTCGCGCGAGGTTGTGAGCCCCGACTGGCCCACTTCTATAAATGCACCGAAAACAATAGGTATAAGGCTTATAAGAATAAGTATACGAGTATTGTAAAATGATTTTCTGTGCTCAAGGATTATTATAAACATCAGCAGAAAATAGAGACCAAAATGTACAATCTTGTCAAGATAGGGTATCTTGATAAAATCTATCCCCTGGAATGAGCTGGCATCGCTAAAACTTAAGAAGAGAATGATCGCTGCAGTAAGTATTGAGAATTTGTTGTTCCTTATCATTTTTCCGGTTTGTGGCAAATTTAAATATTAGAATAACATTTTATTTATAATTTTAAGAAATTCATTACCGTAAAATGGCAGGAGTTTATATTCACGTACCATTTTGTAAAAAACTGTGTTCTTATTGTGATTTTTATCACGTAATGACATTGTCTGACAATCACGATTTCGTTGAGGCCGTTGTGAGGGAGTCAGAACAAAGAAAGGAATATATCGGAAATGAGGTTATTTCGAGCCTGTACCTCGGAGGGGGAACACCCTCTGTCCTGTCTCTCTTTCAGATAGGCCAGATCCTTAACGGTATCAGAAGCAACTATTCAGTTGACGGGGATTGTGAGACCACGATTGAAATAAATCCGGATGATGCGGACTATGAATATCTTGTTGGTCTGAAAGATCTTAATATTAACAGGATAAGCCTGGGGGTTCAGTCGTGGAATGATAATATCCTTAAACTGCTGAACCGGCGGCATGATTCCAGTCAGGCTGCCCTGGCGCTTGAAATGGTATTCAGGGCTGGTTTTGAAAACGTTACTATTGACCTTATCTATGGTATTCCCCTGCTGACTTCCGGTCAATGGTCGGAGGCTCTTGATAAAAGTTTTACCTACGGCATAAAACATTTATCAGCGTATCATCTTACAATTGAACCGGCTACGGTATTGTGGAAAATGAAGGAAAGAGGCGCTTTCAATGAGATTGATGAAGAAGAAAGCAATGTTCAGTTTAATATACTGATTGAAAAAACCGGATCGGAGGGATTTATCCATTATGAAATATCGAATTTCGGCAAGCCTGGATATTTTTCAAGGCACAATACCAATTACTGGAAGCAGGTGAAGTATATGGGCCTTGGTCCTTCAGCTCATTCATTCAACGGTTATTCAAGGCAATGGAACATAAGGGATCTGAAGAAATACATCAAATCAATAAAATCAGACAAACCCTGCTTTGAAAAAGAAGAACTTGACAGAAAAACCCAGTTCAACGAGTATATAATGACCTCCTTGAGGACCATGTGGGGAATAGATCTGGAGTATGTGGAGAACAGATTTGAAAAGGAGGGATATGATTACATAATGAATCTGGCCGGCAAGTTCATCGACTACGGACTGATGAAACATGAAAATAAAACCCTGGTCCTTACGAACCAGGGTAAAATGATATCTGATAATATTATTTCCGAGCTGATGCTTCCGGTCGAAGATTGATTATCTTTTAGCGAGAGAAAATGTAGTGCGCCCGATAATATTATTTTCCAGGTATAATTCAACACTATAAGTTCCAATTATAAGATCTGCATTATCCATAATTTCCAGGAATATGCACATTTCTATGTCCTGGTTCATATAATCAACCAGCCTGTTGGCAGAATAAATGAGTTTGTTTCCATTGTAGTCGAACAGATTGTCGGGACTGGATGTAATGACCAGTGAATCAGGCCTGATGATCCTCATGAAAACTTCCTTTTCACCAGGCGTGGCTATAGGATTTTCCCGGAGGGTGAAACATGTTCTGAGTCTTGTGATATCCTTTATACGGGTTGTCTCCTTTGATCTTTCACGCGATCCCTTGAGTGAAACAACCTTAATGTCCTTGGCCAGAATTACGGATGCGACCTCAACCTTTGCTCCAAGTGCTTCCTTTGCCTTTGTGAGTTCCACATTTGTACTCTGAACCTCTGTAATCTGCTGCTTGATGTCAATGTTTTCAGCGGTGAGCTGTTTGTTCAGGGTATTAAGTGAGTCTATCTGAACAATATAGCTCTTCATAATTTCCCTCATGGTGGTTATTTCACTACGGTACTTTTTAATAAGCTGTACATTGGATGCATTTATTTTAAGGAGATCCACAATCCTGGTCTTCTCTTTCTGAAGGTTAGCCATAAGGGTATCATTGTCGGTCTTAAGAGTATCATACCCATGTATCATTAACCGCAATTCATTCGCAAGAGAATCTTTCTCCTGGGTGAGAACTGTTTCCATCTCGACCATTTTATTCTTCTGGTCAAAATACATGACAACCAGAAATATCAAAGCCGCCGCCAGAATTACTGTCGTGAATATCATGGCAATCGGTGCGCTTTTCTTCTTTGGCTGTTCAACCGGTGGAAATGTGTTTGTGTCTGTCATTTACTTGTGGGTATTAGAACAATAATTTTTACAAAAGTAATAATATCAATTAAATATTTAATAAATCCTTTTCAATGATTAAATTTACCAATCGGCATTGTTTTGTTAAATAATTAATAACCAGTACTATGAGTGGTTTTTTCGGTGTTGTCTCCAAAAATGATTGTGTAGAGGATGTGTTTTACGGGACAGACTATCATTCACATTTGGGGACAAAAAGAGCAGGCATGGTATTTATCGTACCCCGGAAAGGCTTCAGAAGATCGATACATAATCTTGAAAACAGCTATTTCAGGAATAAGTTTGAAGACGAATTGCATGAATTCTCGGGAAATTCCGGGATGGGAATCATAAGCGATACCGATCCTCAGCCCATTCTTTTCAATTCCCATCTGGGTAGATTTGCCATATCAACGGTTAGCAGGATCCTTAACCTTGAGGATCTTGAAAAACGTTTTCTGAATAAGAGATACCATTTTACCGAAAATTTTGAAGGCAACATTAATCCCACAGAGGTGGTTGCAAACCTTATCTGTGAAGAGCACAGCTTTGTTTCAGGTATTGAAAATGTTTTCGAAAGCATCAGAGGTTCCTGTTCGGTCCTCATACTTACCGAAGATGGTATAATTGCAGCGCGGGATAAACGTGGAAGGACACCTGTGATAGTTGGAAAGAAAGAAGATGCCTATGCCATAGCAATAGAATCCTGCTCTTTTCCCAATACGGGGTATAAGATTGAGTATTATCTGGGACCGGGAGAGATAATTCATCTTACATCCGACGGTTATACCCGCTTAAGGGAACCTGAGGATAAAATGCAGATCTGTGCTTTCCTGTGGGTTTATTATGGCTATCCGCCATCATACTATGAAGGTATAAATGTTGATGAATGCCGCTATCGCTGCGGTGCAGCACTTGCAAGGAGAGATAATGTGGAGGTTGATTTTGTATGCGGGATTCCTGACTCGGGTGTAGGCCATGCAATAGGCTATGGCAACGAAAAGGGTATCCCGTATAAAAGGGCATACTCAAAATATACACCAACCTGGCCCCGGAGCTTCATGCCGCAAAACCAGATCCAGCGCGACCTTGTAGCAAAAATGAAGCTTATTCCGAACAGGGCAATTATTGAAGGAAAAAAGATGGTTTTTCTCGACGACAGCATTGTTCGCGGAACACAGCTTAAGGACAATACCATCGACCTGCACAATGCCGGCGCGTCAGAAGTCCATATGAGGATAGCCTGCCCGCCCCTGCTTTTCCCCTGCGAATTCCTTAATTTCTCACAGTCGAGGACACCTATGGAACTTGCCGGCAGGAAAGCGATATTCCAGCTTGAAGGAGAAAATGCCGACCTGGGCGAATATTCAGATCCTGACTCTGAACAGCATATGAACATGATAAAGAAAATTGCGGAAACGCTTAAACTCGACAGCCTGATGTATCAGCGTCTTGACGATCTCGTAAATGCCATTGGATTACCCAAGGAAAAACTCTGCACCCACTGCTGGGACGGATCGAGCTATTATTAAAGGCACAGAGCACGGAGCACGGAGCACAGAGCGAAGGGCGCAGGGCAGCCTGTAGTTTAAATAAACATTTAAATCTTATATGAATGAAATACGTTGGTGCACATGTCAGCGCTGAGGGAGGTGTTCAGAATTCACCCCTGAATGCACACAGAATAGGGGCTAAAGCTTTTGCCTTTTTCACCAAAAATCAGCGGCAGTGGTTTTCCGGACCTTTATCGAAAACCAGTATCACCGAGTTCCGCAACAACTGCGAAAAACTTGATTATAAACCATTTCAAATACTGCCTCATGACAGTTACCTGATAAACCTGGGCCATCCGGAAGATGAAACAATCGGAAAGTCGAGGGCTGCTTTCTTCGATGAAATGAAGCGTTGCGAACTGCTTGGCCTCGACCGCCTCAATTTTCACCCGGGCAGCCATCTGAATAAAATAAGCGGGGAGGATTGCCTGAGAAGAATATCAGAGTCAATAAACCTTGCACTGGACAAGACAAAAGGAGTGATAGCAGTGATTGAAAATACAGCAGGGCAGGGAACAAATCTTGGACATACATTTGAGCAGATAAAGGCAATAATTGATTATGTTGAAGATAAATCAAGAGTAGGTGTTTGCATCGATACCTGTCATGCTTTTACATCAGGCTATAATGTGAAAACAACGGAGGGTTTTACTGAAACATTCAGAAAATTTGATGAAATCATAGGATTTGAATATCTGAAAGGACTGCACCTAAATGATACCAAAAAGGAATTCGGATCACGTGTTGACCGACATTCGAATCTGGGCGAGGGACTTCTCTGGGATGAAACCTTTTCATTGATTATGAATGATTCCAGGTTTGACAATATGCCCCTTATACTGGAAACTCCCGACGAAGAACTCTGGGAAGAAGAAATACGGAAACTTTATTCGCTGATCATAGCTTAACGGTCAGGGAGCTGTATCAAAAGTAATTAAATTGGTGTTATTTGCTTTTGTGCCCTTTGTGCCTACCTTTGTTATCCTTTGTGGTTAAGCTCTTTATGTTTAACCACAACGACCACCAAGGTAATACAATGTAACACAAAGGATTTTTGAATCAATCTCTTTGGGTTAAATTCCCGTATTCCGGTAGCGTTGTCAGTTTTTGACTATGGATCCTTTTATATCCACACTGAAGCTGTTGAAAGGATCGAGTATCCTGTCAATCAGCAATGCCATTTCACCTCTTAATATGGGCCGGTCCGCACTTTTCGGATCTGTGCAGCCCATCGACGAAAGAAGGCTGGCTGCCTCCTGTTCTTCCACGTTGATGCTGTTCCGTTCTGCAACTGCTTTCACAAGACCGGCAGCCTGATTCACGGTCAGTGTGTCACCTGTCAGATCAATTCCGGTCATATCATAAAACTCATGTAACCCTTCAAGTTCGTGAAACAAAGTAACATCTTCCGACCTGAAAAAAGTCAGATTTGACCATCCGGAGTTTTTCCCTATTCCCTTCATAATACCGGTCAATCCGATCCTTTGCATGGATTTGAAAAGAATATGTCCGGGTAGAACATCAAGATAGGGCAGGAGGTATCCTCCGGCATCCAGGATTATGTTCTGCACATCTCTTACGGCAACATCATTGATTTCTCTGCCATTTTTTACAGCCAGTGCTGCCAGAGCTCCTGCAGCCTGTCCTATTTGAAGGACTACGGGCTGAAGCCTTGTAGAGCCATTGACAAGGTTTGTCACGGAGATTGATTTTTCAGCAACCAGGAGATCCTCTGCCTCTTCAGGGATGATTACACCAAGCGGCAGTCCGTATGACGGGACCGGATAGAAATGCAGGTCCGGGAGAGAATCTGCACCCGAATATCTCGAATGATGGTGGTCAACAGGGTAATCGCCGACACCAATGCATGTCCTGTAAAGTTTCTCAGGCTGTTCATACGGCCGGGTTATGTGATTTACCGTGAACCTGACCTTGCCATGGATCCTCCTTGATTCGCGATGATAAGGAATGAAAGGCAGCATGTCGGGGGTTGGATATTCATCGTCGGCGAGGCTGAGATTCCTGAAACCAAGCTCATTCTGAATGAAGTAGACGAATGACAAGGTCCTGTTTCTTGCAGGTTCAAGAGCGGTGTTACGCTCCTCCCTGGTCATTTCAATAACGTTCACATAATAATCATTTCCTGATATCGGCCAGTTTATCATGTACTTATTCCCCGGAAGCTTTCCATAGGTGATCATTGATTCCTTTGGCCATAACCTGTCTTTTGTCTGCGTGGTTGTGCACAGCGGGTTTATGCAGCTGCATGCGAATTCGAGTGAGTCATATCCCTCCGGTCGTTTTACGGGAATATGCTTTCCGTAATCCTTTAGAATAGCTACATATGTAAGATCCTGAATTATATCATTTTCCATTTCCGGTGCAATATCCTCACCGGTATCCCTGTTCGAATCCATTCCAATGTCGTATTTCAAACCGCATAGTTTTGCCACATCTCCGAGTTCGGTTGCATCAATAAGGATCGTGGCTGCATACGCAGAAGTGCTGTTGTCGTTTTTGTTTCTGAGTTTTACCAGCCAGCCTTTTTTCATTTTGGTCACTGATTCGACATATGAATCATAAATTACCGTCAGATCTTTTTCCTTTGCAGCCATATTCGAGAATATCCTGTTCCCGGCTGATGGCTCAAAAAGGACATTGCTTACCCAGCCTGTCTGAAGAAGTGAGTCACCACCGTAATATGCCGAAAGTGAATCTTTGAGCTCCTTCCATAACCCGCCCTGCAGCCTGTAGTTGCCGTCCACAGCGCTTACCCCGGCGCTTGTCAGCATGCCGCCAAGCCATTTATACTCCTCAGCAATTACGGTCTTTACTCCCATTCTTGAAGCCTGTATGCCGGCTGCTATTCCGCTTGTACCTCCTCCTGCAATAAAAACATCTGTCCGTATCTGCTTTGTGCATAAGTTGCATAATAAGATCAGTGATCCTGCAAACATTAATCTGGTTAACAGTTTGTTCATGTAAAAAATATGTTTATCCCGTTACTTTTGAGTGAAATTCATTATTAACGATGAGTCGCTTAGTTTTTCAACCGCAGCCCTGTAACCTATTTCAAATACTTCAGAAGCTTTTTCAGGATCAAGAATTTTGTAATTCTTTAATTCCGGCGGTGCGATAAAAAGATCAAATCTTTCAGATTTTTCCAGGACTTCTTTTGACATATTGAGCATAAAAACCCGTTCTGCGATCTGGGTAAGGCTCAATACCGTTTCTTCGTAACCGACAGGATTTACGAATGATCCGATAATCCTGCGGCATCTGTTTTCAAGCGGCCTGATTGGCAGGTTATCAAGTACTCCTCCGTCAACATAATGAATATCATTGATTATTACCGGTTTGAAAAGGACCGGAATGCTTGCGGATGCTATTACCGGATTAATAAGCTCTCCGGAGCAAAAGTATTCTGCCCTGCCATTGTTAAGGTCGGTTGCGGTGACGTATAACGGGAGCTTAAGTTCTTCAAAGTATTTTGCACGAAGATTTTCCCTGAGTATCCGTTCTATTCCCGATATCTGAAGGAGGCCCTCTTTTGGAACTGTGGGTCTTATGTAATGTAAACGGCTTGTTGAATTCATCATTTGCAGGATCTCCCGGGGCGAATAGCCGTCTGCATACAGAACACCCACAAGGGCTCCGGCGCTTGTTCCCGAAATCACATCAGGAAATATGCCGGCTTCGTTCAGTGCCTGTAATACTCCGATGTGTGCAAATCCTCTTGCACCTCCGCCACTCAGGACCAGACCCGTACTGAAGATATTTTCAGGCATAATATTGATTTTTATCAGATTAATTCAAATAGCAACCTGATATTCAAATATATAACCACAATTGCTATAATTACCAGTATCGAATTGAGGAATTTACTGTTTGCATATTTACCCATCACCTTTCTTGATGAGGTAAGGTATATCTGGGCAACAATGGTAAAGGGAAGCTGAATGCTGAGGAAGACCTGTGAAAGTATAAGTCCTTTAAAGGGATCACCGATAAAAAATATTATAAGCAAGGCACCCAGCAGAGAGACCAGAACACCAGTCTGAGAATGGCTGTCCTTGATATCATAGGGTTCTTTGAAAATTCCTGAAAAAATTGATCCTCCCGCCATCGCCGAGGTGATCGAGGATGCGATGCCGGAAAAAAGTAGGGCGAGGGCAAAAACAACTGAAGCATTCGACCCGAGAAGAGGCCTTAGAAGACTTTCAGCCTGCTGAAGTTCAATAACTTTAATGTCATTGGTGAAAAATGTTGCAGCAGCCAGTATGATTATTGCACTGTTGATTGCCCAGCCTATTATCATCGACAGAAGGGTATCTGCAAATTCAAATTTCAGTTGTTTCCTGATCACTTTGTCATCCTGGATGTTCCACTGGCGGCTTTGAATGATTTCCGAGTGAAGGAACAGGTTGTGAGGCATTACCACAGCTCCCAGGACACTCATAATAAGCAGAACGGAACCTTCAGGTATTGACGGTTTAATCCATGCTACACCCGCAGCACCCCAGTCGACATCAATAAGAAATATTTCATAAAGGAATGAGAGGCCAATGAGTGAAACAAAACCGATTATCCATTTTTCAATCTTCCTGTAAGAGTGTGTGAATAGCATTATGATCACAAAAATGGTCACCAGTATGGCGCCCACTTTTATGTGTATCCCGAAAAGCATATTCAGGGCGATAGCCCCTCCCAGTATTTCGGCTAGAGATGTTGCGATTGAAGCCAGCACCGCAAAAGAAAGCACGGGCTTTGATACCTTTGGATTAATATGAATGGTTGCTGCTTCCGAGAGGCACAAACCGGTAGCTATTCCCAGATGGGCAACGTTATGCTGAAGTATGATCAGCATCAGGGTGGAAAGTGTTACTATCCATAACAGGGTATAGCCGAATTCCGATCCTGAAGCGATGTTTGCCGCCCAGTTGCCTGGATCGGTGAACCCAACCGTCACGAGCAGTCCGGGGCCGATGTATTTGAAAATATCAAGGGCTCCAAATGCTGGTTTGTGAACCTTTTTCTGCCTTTCTTTAAAAAACCGGAAAGGATTTAAAAATGATCTGAATCCTCTCATTTAACGTGAATTAAATTATGAAGATTGAAAATGGATAATTTATTCATGGAACAAATATAGAAAATGGATCACTAACATTTATGCAGAGCCACTGTACTTCTAATGCGTAATTGATTAAATTTGATGACCAATGTGGTATTAACGATTTAATTTATTCAGCATGCAATTTTTACTTGTAGCTTATGACGGGACCGATCCCGGAGCCCTGGACAGAAGGATGAAAGTACGGCCAGAGCATTTGGAAAAGATAGCTCTTCTGAAAAAGTCGGGTGAATTTCTTCTTGGCGGGGCCATTCTCGATGATAATGGCCGGATGATCGGATCAATGATAGTATATGAGTTTCCCGACAGGGAGGCTCTCGAAAAAAGGCTCAGAGAAGAGCCCTACATTACGGCCAATGTCTGGCAGAAAATAGAAATTCATCCTTACAGGCTGGCAAACATCGAATAGATCTCCTTTAATAATTACTCCAATGAAAAGAATTTCAATTACATTTCTGGCAATATTATTTGTATTTGTTCTTCAGGGGCAGCAAATTTCCTCAACCCTGCTGCCATTCAAAATGGAAGAGCTAACCTCTCCCAGGTTTGTCGAGGCAGTTGAACTCTCAAAAGGTGTCTGTATCATTCCCTTGGGAATCATAGAAAAACACGGGCCTCATCTGCCGCTGGGGACCGATCTTTTTGAAGCCAGGGAAGCAGCAACGGAAGCTGCAAAAAAGGAATATGTGATAGTCTTTCCGCCGTACTATACAGGCCAGATCTTTGAAGCCCGGCACCAGCCCGGCACAATAGCCTACAGCAATGAACTGATGTGGAAAATGCTGGAAGAGACATGTGAAGAACTGGCAAGGAACGGCCTGAAAAAAATAGTTCTGGTCAACGGACATGGCGGCAGTACAAGCTTTCTCCAGTATTTCTGCCAGTCGCAGCTTGCCGCAAGGAAAGGTTACATTGTAGTTTTATTCCGTGAGGGCGATGACCCGGTTAACGGAAAAGAGATCCAGTCAATGAAAAAAGCAAAGCTCGACGGTCATGCAGGAGAAGAGGAAACATCAATGATGTATTTCATCAGACCTGACCTTGTGGATGCCGGGGCCATTACAAATGAATCAGGGCTGGATAAGAAACGGCTTGACAATTTGCCTTTCGGCTATACGGGTATATGGTGGTATGCATCTTTCCCCAACCATTTTGCCAGCGATGTGGCACGATCCGATAAAAAGCTTGGTGAATTGCTGATAAAAAGATGGTCGGACCAGATTGCGGAACTTGTAAGATATCTCAAAAATAATAACAGTATCGAACAGCTGCAGGAGGAATTTTTTGACAGAGCAGAAAATCCACTGAAGAAATAGGTTGGATGTTTAGGTCTCATATTGTCAGAAAATGATGTCTCACATTCAGCAACAGGGATGTCTGAGAAGCGACAGCCTTATCTTTTCACGAATTTTTCGGTGAATGTTCCTGATGTTGTTGTCATTCTCAGGATGTATAATCCCGGAGGGAATCTGCCTATATCAAGGTCACAGGCATCCGAATTTATTTCTGAGGTCATTATCAGGCGGCCATAGATGTCATACATCATCATCGAAGTAATTACCCCATTGTTCCTTATGCTGAGGATATCTGTTGCAGGATTGGGAAACAACTGCGGGGCCTGGTCTGCCGTTATTTCTTTTTCATATGCCAGGGTTTCCCTGGTTGCGATCCAGTTTACCGGATCGTTATTGTCGAGATCCGGATCTTTGAGCTTCAGATAGTAGCCGTTTCCGTCTGCCTCGGGCCATGGTATTGTATCAGAATAATATACCTGGTCAATAACATTTCCGAAAGCATCAGTAAGCACAATGTTTTCCCCTTTGTTTGAAAGGCTTCTTGAATATCTGGCAAAGGGTGTGAATCCATATCTTGAATGAAATACAACCTGATTTCCGGCGAGAATAATGGCTTCCCGCGGTCCGATAACTGAATTTGGAGCGAACTGAAAAACCAGTCCGGTTCCGCTGAAACAGATACCGGTAAGGTCAACTGTCTGATTTCCGGTGTTGGTGATCTCCATAAATTCAAGGTCCTCACTGTCAGGAAACTCAAAAGATGATTCGGGATGATAATTGATTTTTGTTATTACAAGTGGGGGTACGGCTGTATTTTCACATGAAGAATAGGATCCGATATTACTGGTTATCCAGGCTATCCTCAGGCGTAAAAAGTCCTTCAGGTCGGTTATCAAACCGGAAAAGTCGGCTTTTTTACCCCATCTTGCATATTCCCTGACGGCGGCCTCGCTTATGGTTGTTACGGCCTGATCTATAAATGATTCAATTACAGCCTGATTTAATGGCTGACCGGGTTTAGTCAGCTCATTCCATCTTTTGGCCAGATAGCATCTGAATGTCTGGTTGTTAAAAAGTTCCTTCCAGAATCTTGCACCGTCGTTCTCTCCGTTTGATAACTGCCATACATTGGTTTTGCTTCTGTTGTATCCCCAAAAAAAGAGATCGTTTCCAAAGGTAAGGTCAAAATCCCATATGGGGCCGGCTCTCAGCTTACCGTTGCGGTCCTTGTGGAAAAATGTACTGTACATGTATCCGTCAGCATTGGAGGCAAGTTCATTCAGGATTATGAAATTGATGAAAGACGGAATATCGATAACTGAAGGAAAACCGCCTGCCGGAGAAATGTCACCTGCTATGGAAGTTGTCTGAAGAAGCTGGAACTGGTTGCGGATATAATCATTCTGCGGGGTCGTGACATTCTTTGGTTTCGGGAGCTCGTGGATAAATTCGACCGATGAGCCGAACCATGAATACATTTCCCATGCGACCGGATCACCACCGGTGGTTTTATCGGACTTGGTAATATAGCCTCCCGTGACTTCGGGATATGAGTTGTCGGTTACATCTATCTTTGTTATATTAACCCGGTTATCATCAGCCTTTATCTTCTCCTGAAGGACATACAGGCCTCTGTAATTTCCGTTTATGATTACTTCACAATAAACGGTGCGTGAAGCATACTCCCCGATATGTCTCGAAAGGTTATAGGAAAGGTAATCGCGGATCAGCGCCGGATCGAATACCATGCCGTTAAGGATCCAGTCATTCTCTTCAGGAAGGCCCAGAAGCTTTACATTATTGTTTGTTATATTGTCAGCCTTGAGGGTGGTAAAGGCGTACTGTTTTTTTTCAGTATACTGTGATGAGGAGCCCCTGATTTCTATATCTATCCTGCCGTTATAGTCAAGAAATGAAGGAGTATATTGGTCTGTCACATAATTTCTTGCTCCCGGGCCCCTGTATATCACCTTCAGGTTTGCAAAAACACGCGGATCATCTTTTATTTCAGCCCCGTTATCGGTATTGATTATTACAATGGGCAGGTTACTGTCTGTAAAATTCTGGGCAGGAAGAGGACTGTAAAAGCAGACTATTAAGAGTACTATCAAAGAAATCCTTTTCATTAAAGGCTAAATTACAAAAAGTGAGGTAATATTTATACAGGTAAGGTATTAACATCATGGATCTTTGATTTTTCTTCATCATTTCACTGGCTGATTCTGTATCTGTAATGGCAGGTGAAATGTCGCTGAAAAATAAGTAGTCTTAAAAGCAGTCTTATAAGGAGTCTTATAAGGAGTCTTTTTTATCTTACCCCGGCACTGAAAGAAATGGCTCTTTTTTCGTGATAGCCTGTCGCTATCATCTGGGTGAAATATAGAGAAAGAACTGCAAATCCTGTTCCGACCAGGAAAGGTAATCTCCAGTTAATCATCCAGAGGGCACCTCCGAAAACAGGTATTATAACTGCGGAAATATGGTTTATCGTGAAGCCTACGGCAGTTGATGGTCCCAGATCTTCCGGATCGGCAGTTTTCTGCAGGTATGTGTTCAGTCCTATTGAGAAATTGAAAAATATGCTGTCCATAATAAAGAGGCCGACAACCACCCAGACATTGCTTATAAAGGCGTATCCGAGGAAAAGCACGATGAGGCTGGCGCTTTCGAGTGTAAGGACAACCCGTTCGCCGTACTTGTTCAATGCTTTGGATATCTGTGGATTCAATAGATATGTAAGAGCATAGTTAATTACGTAGATACCTGTTACCACCCTTAACCCCAGATTATATCGTTCGACAAGAAGGAAAATAGCAAATACGGTAAATATCTGGCGGCGGGTTCCTGCAAGGAAATTAAGGACGTAAAAAAGACAGTACTTCTTTTTAAATATAAGCTTCTTATGCTGATGTGGCATCTCCTTTTTTACAGGATTATTGAAAAGCATGCTTATTCCGGAAAAGCTTATCAGTATTCCCAGCAGAAGGAAGGTAAACATATAAGGAAGGATGAACGACAGCAACCAGATGGCGAAACCTACAGCTATGTTTGCCAGGGCGGTATATCCCCTCATTCTGGCAAAAACCACGGGTGATTCGGTGGTGTTGAAATACTGAACAGTAAGTGATTTGTTGGTGGTTTCGAAAAAATGAAATCCGACCGACATTATGAATGTTGTGACGAGTAATCCTCCGAAGGATGTGAATATTCCGGTAAATGCAGTTCCTATTCCCAGCAGGATGACCGACCATGCCGACAACCGGTGTTCTTTGAAAAGCAGCAGAAGAAAGATTGCTGCGAATGAAAGGAAACCCGGGATCTCCCTCACTGCCTGCGACACGCCTATCTGGAATCCGTTAACCCCCACTATTTCCTTTGCATAGTTTGTGAAAAGGGCTGTCCACCCCTGGAGGCCTGCATTTGCGCAGATCCCCAGTATCATAAGGTATCGGTACATCGGGTTCGACCGGAGGAGGTCCATCATTTGCTGAATAAGGCCGTAAATGTAGTACTAATTGCAATACATGTTTGGATTTTCTTGCATTTCCCGGCCTGAGGGTCAATTCCTGGTTGTTTTAAGCTGTAGTTTTTTCATGAGAGTTTTGCCGCCAGCTTTACCGCCTCCACCATGCTTCTTTCCGAAGCTATGCCTTTCCATGCGATCTCAAAAGCAGTACCGTGGTCGACACTTGTCCTTACGAATGGCAGCCCGGCCGTTACATTCACTCCCGTATTGAATCCCAGTAGTTTCAGCGGAATATGTCCCTGATCATGATACATTGCCACAACAATATCGTATCTGCCTTTCATTGCCTGAAGGAAAACCGTATCGGGCGGGCATGGACCTTCAACATTCAGTCCTTTTTCCTTCATGCTCCTTATTGCCGGCGTAATTATTTCAATTTCTTCCCTTCCGAATAATCCGTTCTCCCCTGCGTGCGGATTCACTCCGGCAACTGCTATCCGGGGTTCCCTGATGTCAAGCTTTTTCATGACATCGTCAGCAAGCACAATTACTTTTTCAATCCTTTCCCTTTTAAGTCCGGTGACGGCTTCAAGCAAGGATAAGTGTGTTGATACATGTATAACGCTGAGCTTTCTGTCGTGAAGGAACATCGCATAATCGGTCGTTCCTGTAAGACCGGCCAGTATTTCTGTATGCCCGGGATAGTTATGTCCGGCAAGATGGAGAGCCTCCTTGTTCAAAGGTGCGGTGACTATTGTATCAATATCCTTTTTTTCAGCAAGTTCAACTGCTTTCTTTATTGCCTGGAAAGCTGCATTTCCCGATATTGCACTTACAATACCCGGCCGGAATTCCTTCATGTCGGTAAGATGAAGATCGAGGATATTGAGAACTCCGGGATCAAAATGACATTTTCCGGTATCCTCAATTCTGTTCAATCTGAAAGGCTGAATGCCAGGCAGAACCGAAGCCGCTTTCATTACATCATAATCACCAATAACAAGTACCTTTTTGTTCCTGACAGCTGGTTTTTCAAAGCATTTAAGAATGATCTCCGGTCCAATCCCGGACGGATCACCCATTGTGATGCCGATAACAGGCTTTATTCTTCTGTTCATTTGTCTTGTCCTTCCCTGAAAAAATTCAGGATCCTGAGAATTGCTTCCTTGCTTCCGAATCCACCGGCTTTTGTAACAACAGTGATATTCCTGAATTTTTCATCAATAAAATTGCCATATGGTATTCCCGGCTCAATTTCTTTATGAATGACAGTTCCCGATACATTAAGGGCTTTCACGGTTTTTATCGCGGTATCTCCGCCGGTAAGCAAAATACCGTTGACAGGGAATTTCTCAATAATCTCCCTGGTCAGTTTTCCCAGAAACAATGCTATGTTCTCGCTTACTTCAACCGGAGTAAATCCTTTTTGATGACCCTCCTCAACACTTGATCTGACGGAATCCCGCGACGGGGAGCTTCTGACTATGATATCCTTGTCCTCAGAGGAGGATTCATTGATTAAGCGAAGGATTCTCTTTATTTCCTCCGTCTCTTTTCCTGAAATAAGTTTACCTGTATCGATGTCGATAACAGACAGATGCATTTTCTTTTGAGCATGGTCTATCTGATCTCTGGTCACATTGCTTACACTGCCTGCGATAACTATGTTTATCTTTCTCCGTTTTCCCGTATTCAGGTAATGGGGCAGGGATCCGGCAAAGCCGGGAGATCCTGAAAACAGAACCCGGTCTTTCAGGGGCGCGGTTACGGAAGCGATCATATCCATATCCCTGTCATCAAGCGCATCAATAACAATGATCTCGATATTGTTTTTAACAAGCTGTATTAGTTTATTTTCAAGGGCCTGCCTTCCGGACTGAACAATCTCAAAGCTGATCAAAGCTATTGTTTTGTCGGTCTGTCCGGAAATGATCTTTGGTATGTACGAATCCCTGACAGGAGTGCGTGGATCAGCTGATGCTTCGGTATCTTCAAGCAGTTTGCCGTTCACATAAACCATCCCGTTTTTTGTTGTTCTCCCGTTTGAAGGGAATGCAGGCACAAGTATGGTATGCCCTGTGCCAAGTGATTCCATCAGTCCCGCAATCTCGGCACCGATGTTGCCCCTGAATGTCGAATCGATTTTTTTATAAATAAAGTCAGGCTTTTTTCTTTTCACAATCTCACCGGTTTCATAAGCTTTCCGGTAAGCAGCATCCGGTGTATCAAACCTGCTTTCAGTGTCAATTACAATAACGTCAAAATCATTCCACAAACTGTTGATTTTTTCATTATTTATTACGACAATGCTTCTCAGGTGCCTTTTGCTGAACTGCACACCTGTATCATTTGATCCCGTAAAATCATCAGCCACAATTACTATTTTCCCTGTCTTATTTAATGAACTGTGCATCATGGCTGACAAAATGGGATTAGTTTCATGCCCTTGAAAATGCAATTAAAATCCGGTAAACTCATTGACCTGATTAAACATGCTCACATTTTCCTTTATCACACTGATTCCCGGTCTGTTTCTAAGTACCTTCATAACAGCTTGTGATACATACATCTCATCAAGATGCAGGGTGTCTTTTATGCGGATTATCCTTTCCTCTCCAGGCACAATGTAACCGCAGCTACGGAGTGCTATCTCTGAGGCTTCCCTGTCGCTGTCAGCTACCAGCGGGACCTTTGCTCTTTCAAGAAAATTGCTGGTCTTTATATTTGTGTAGGTAACCTGGAAGTTGATCTTATCATACAGCCTCCTGGTTATTACATCCGCCAGTCCAATACCGATGGCATTTCCATGGGAGTTTTCGGTCAGATCCGAAATGACTATGGCCGAGATCTTTGGCGTTTCAGGCTCCTGCTGCCCGGTAATTCTTAATCTACCTATAATGTTGGGGTCAAGTCCAACGCCGCTGATATCCTTACCTATCCTGTCGATCAGGAGAACGTCTATCCTGTCAACAGGGAATGACGGCATATTTTCTTTTGAAAGTTGGAGAAGAGCAGGCTCTTCATCAAATATTTCCCTGCTTCTCAGGGCTTTAATCAGCATCGTCTCGTCATAGGCATTTTCAACAAGTGCAATTCCCCCGATGATCTTGCCTGAAGAAAAGATCTGCCTGGCAATTTCCGGCATGATCACCGCCAGGCCATAAACCCCGTATCGATGAGCTGCCGAAGCCTGTTTCTCTTTTCCAAGGCCGATAACCGACATTTTTACGAGGCCGCTCTCATACTTACTGTGATAATCAGTATGGAGCTTGATCCTGTTGATCATTATAATACCGTCTGATCCGAAGGCGGCTTTATCCATATAGACCGGTACGGGAGAATCACCCTGAGGAAGTTCAACCACTTCCATTGTGGCGACAACCGGAGCCCCTGTATTCTTTTCCGTGATGCCGTAACCTGCAAGTATCTCCTCCTGCCCCTCGGCTGTCGCACCTCCATGGCTACCCATGGCAGGCACAATGAAAGGAGTTGCATTTTTCGCTTTTATAAAGTCAGCGACTTCCTTTACTATAAGCAACGCATTGCTTATCCCCCGGCTGCCTACTGCAAGGGCAATTCTTGAGCCGGGCTTTATTAGATCACTGAACTTTACAAGCTCTTTTGCAAGTTCCCCCTTTATGTCTTTCAGGGCATTGCCGGGAAAGAGCTGCTTTATCTTTGTGAACTGTATATTATCCATTTGTGCTGCCGGTTTATTTTTGAGTTAATATTGTCAAACATTAAAAATACGAAATATAATCAAAGCTGTTAAATGCCTGCTTACGGTTCGGAAAAATACCATTTATCCCGGTTTACAGAATGAATATGCTCATTACCATCACCGTCAGTGAGGCGCACAAGCCCACTGTAAGCGTACCAAGGGTCTGGAGTCTGTAACCCTGGTTGACGTTCATGCCCGAGAACTGGGTTACTACCCAGAAATAACTGTCGTTTGCATGGCTGGCGATCATGCCTCCTGCACCCAGGGCAACGGCGACAAGCGCACGTCCGGAATCAGTATCCATACCAAGTGAACCCAGGAGAGGAGCCATCAGGCTTGCTCCGGTTATAATTGCAACTGTTCCTGAACCCTGGGCTGTTTTAAGCGCTGCGGCTATTATGACCGGCAATAATATGCTCAGGTTACGAACTTCGGAAAGATTGTTTTTTATCACGTCCCCTATTCCGGAATTCTGCAGAACCTGACCGAAGGCGCCGCCACAGCCTGTAATAATAATGATTGTTGCCGCACCGGTTATCGCCTCTCCCATCCATCCTGAGGTTGAGACCATATTCCGGGTCAGCTTCTGCGGAAGAAGGAAAGAAAGCAGTACACCGATCAATAGAGCAACAACCGGTTGTCCGATAAATCCGGTCAGCAAGTAAAAAGACCCTGATCCAAACGGGGACTGCGGCAATTCCCCTACCGATCTTAAAATAATAAGTATGACGGGCACAAAGACCGGCAGAACAGCCTTGAAAAGCGGCGGTATACGTTGCGGATTAACTTCAGCAGCCGGTTCGCCGGATACAGGTTCAAGATTTACTTTCGAAGCGATCCTGGTTGCAAAAAGCCATCCGGCCAGCATGCCAATAAAACTTACGGGAAGTCCCAGAAGAATTACCAGGCCAAGATCGGCATTCAGGATGCCGGCAGCTCCAACAGGTCCGGGTGTTGGAGGTATTATGGAATGGGTAATTATCAGTCCGAGGCTCAGAGCCATGGCTCCTGCGGCAAAAGAGATCCCGGCCTGTTTTGTAAGTGCTTTTGCAAGAGGAGCCATTATTATAAACCCGGAATCGCAGAATACGGGTATGCTCAATACATATCCGATAATGCTCAATGCCAGGGGTACATTCTTTTTACCTGTGATCCTCAGAGTACCATTGGCGAGAGCAAAGGCTCCTCCTGTCTTCTCAAGGAACTTTCCTATTATTGATCCTGCAAGAATTACTATTCCTATAACTCCGGCAGTATTCCCGAAACCTGCGTTCACTGATTTTACTACATCCTGCAAAGACATTGTTCCTGATAATGCTCCATATCCGAAGGCTGTAGCCAGGAGTGAGAAGAACGGGTGCCATTTAAGCCGGGCAGTGGTAAAAATTATAAAGGCGACGGAAATGACCAGCAGGATTATAAGCCACATATTTTTGAAGAATTATTCAAATATAAACCAACTAAAATTATCTAAAGTCTCAGAAAATTGAGTAAAATGTACCGGTAAATTCTTTTAAACTGCAAACATTTTTCAGGATGACAAAGTTGCAGAACTTGAAAATTGGTAGGATAATTGTAAAACTTCTTTCATGAAACAGTTTGATTTACCTTCAAATCTTATCGCGGTTACCGATAACCAACTGCTGGATGCCTATTCAAAAACGGTTACAGGGGTTGTAAAGACTGTTGCTCCCGCAGTCGTTCATATAAGGGTTGCAAAACAGGTCAGGGATCCGGGAACGGGGAAAACAAACGATCAATCACAATTCGGTTCGGGATTTGTGATTTCAACTGACGGATACATTGTGACAAACAACCATGTAATTGAATCCGGTAGCAGGATCATTATAACATTTTCAGATGGGTCTGAGCTGACCGGATCATTAGTTGGCACCGATCCGTCAACCGATATTGCAGTAATAAAGGCCTATGACGGTGATTTCAAGCCATTGCAGTTTGCCAATTCGTCGTCCCTCGAACCCGGCCAGATTGCTATTGCAATAGGCAATCCCCTTGGCCTGCAGCATTCGGTAACCACTGGCGTTGTAAGTGCCATAGGACGTACATTAAGAGCCGTTAACGGGAGGCTGATTGATGATGTTATACAGACAGATGCTGCGTTAAATCCGGGTAACAGCGGCGGACCTCTACTGAATTCCGAAGGAAAGGTTATCGGAGTTAATACTGCTGTCATTTCTGCCGCCCAGGGACTGTGTTTTGCTGTTTCCTCAAATCTTACGGCATATATTGCAGGTCAGCTTATACTTCACGGGAAGGTTAAAAGGGCTCAGCTGGGTATATCCGCACAACCTGTAAATCTTAGCCATCGTATGATTGAAGTCAATCAGCTTAAAACCAAGACAGGGGTCTATATTTTTGAGATAAGCAAAATACCCGGGATCATCAACACAGAGTTAAGAATCGGTGACATAGTTGTAGAATTTGAATCAAATCCTGTAGCCACGGTTGATAATCTTCATAAATATCTGAACGAAAATGTTATCGGCAAAAATATCACGATCGGACTCCTTCGGGGTGGCAGGAAGCAATCTGTTACTGTGATTCCTGGTGAACTGAAGTAAGCACCCTTCGTTTCAGACTCAATATTTTACCATTCGGCAATATAAATCTTCGACTCAGCATATTTGATTTTTGTCAGACTTTCCATGGATCTATTTTTGTCGTGTCAGGTTAATTTAAAAATCAAAGCCATGAAAAACAAAGTCAACACAATGATTAAAATGCTGGTAGCCAGCGTTTTGATTTTTTCGTTTATGACATCATCCTGTCAGAGTGAGAAAGCTCTAATTAGTAAGTATATGCAGGATCTGCCAGCCGTCAGTGCAGGCAATGAGTTGCATAAATACAGGATGACGGCTGTATATTTAAACCGTGACCTGTATGGAAATTTCACCGGTAAGACAAAAGTTACCGGAGAATATACCCGGGGTCTGAAAGATGGCGCTGTCTGCTGGAATAATGTAATTATTTCAGGTTCGGACAATATGAATGAAGATTTCGGTATGGGTACAAAGCAGGTATATATGGAAAACTTCCGGTATTCTCCGGCAGCAGATATGCTGAAACCCGATTCTTTCAAAGATTTCCCTGCAGGGCCGGAGACCGTTCTTGCAAAAAATCTTGTATGGGATATGGGAGCAATTGAATCATTTGCCTGGGGATATACCAAAGACCTGAAAATGAATACCGATTATACAATTCCTCAGAGCAATGAGGAGTTCGATATGGGTGGTATCGGGACTTATGCCCACAACAATATTCATTTGTGCTGGACCGGTATCTGTTCATTTAATGATGAACTGTGCGGAGTCATTGAATTCAGGGCTGTTGACAATAAAATCGAAATGTCTGTTGAACCTATAAAAACAAAGGGAACGGAACAATACTGGGGAACGATCAGGATATCGCTTGAGACAGGGCTTATAGAACATGCTGAAATGTATGGAGGAACAATACAGGAAATAGAAATAACCGGGATGGAAAACAAAATGATCGCGAAAACAATCAGGGAACTATGGGTGGATAAAATTCAGTGAGGAACTTGTAAATTTGAAATATGGAAAAACTGAATTCTGAAAATTTTCTTGACCAGGGTAGGCCTTTTGCACATATTATCATCACTATTATTTCATTGATGGCTGTCTTATGGCTTGCCCTGATAAGCCAGTCAGGAGAATCCTTTTATTCACTGGCAGGTTTATTCATTCTTATGGTGATTCTTATAGAGACATTTATCTATATAGGCCGGCTAATATTCAGGGAACTGAAACCCGGGATAAACAGAAAAGAATTCACCAGGATAATTCTTATACGGCTGGTATTATTCATTTTTGTCTGTTTTGCGGCTGCGTTGATAATATTTCTTTGTTACAGGCATCTCGTGACCTGGATCACTGGAGGTAATATGTCAGAAGTTATAGGAAATTTCTTCAATGTTGAGTTCAGGCCCTGGTTTAAATCAACATTATCGGGACTGGGAATAGGTGCGGTAATTTTTCTGATAATCCAGTGGCAGGATGCACTGAAGAGGGAACAGAAACTGAAGGAGGAAAACCTTATTTTTCAGAATGAGACACTTAAAAATCAGATCAATCCTCATTTCCTTTTTAACAGCCTAAATACACTATCGGCTCTGATATCAGCAAATCCTGAAACTGCAGAACGGTTTCTGGCGAAGCTTGCTTCAATTTACAGATATATTCTTGAGAACAGTTCAAAGGAGAAGGTACCTTTTGAAAGTGAACTTGGATTCATTAATGACTATTTTTTCCTTCAGAAGATCAGGGATGAGGATAAAATTGTCATGGAGGTTTCCATTGGCGATTCCGGGAAGTATGACATTATTCCGGTTTCTTTGCAGATACTGGTTGAGAATGCCATAAAGCATAACATGGCCACCCATGAAAATCCCCTGAAAATCAGCATTTATGCTGAATCGGGTTATATTGTGGTCGAAAACAACCTTCAAAAGAAGAATATTCCTGAAAAATCAACCAGAATCGGCCTGAAAAACCTGTCGGAGCGGGTCAGGATCACAACCGGATTAGATTTGATCATCAATCAGACAACAGATAAATTCCAGGTGAAAATACCTCTTTTCCCATGAATATACTTATTGCAGAAAATGAGAAACATGCTGCAGAAAAGCTGATCAGGCTGCTTCAGAAAATTGATTCAACTATAAGGATTTCAGGTATCACGGAAACTGTTGAGGGATCAGTGAACTGGATCCAATCCAACAACAGGCCTGACCTTATCCTGATGGATATTCAGCTTGATGACGGCCTGTGCTTCGAGATTTTCGAGACAATCAATGTCGAGATACCTGTGATTTTTACTACAGCATTCGATGAATATACACTAAGGGCATTCAAGGTCAACAGTGTTGATTATCTTTTGAAACCGGTTGAAGAAGAAGCGCTTAGAACTGCAATTGAGAAATTCAGGAAATATCATTCTGAGAGATCAACAGGTGCTGCTGATTATGGAAAACTGTTCAGGGAATTTTCAGGCAGGCATAAATCGAGATTTCTGGTCAGGGCAGGCTCAAGATACAGATCGATACCGGTATCTGAAATCAGTCATTTCCATATTTTGGACCGAAATGTGTTTTTAAAAGATTTCAACGGCAAGGATTACGGTATCGATTATTCCCTTGACCAGCTTCAGCATATGCTTGATCAGGATAAATTTTTCAGGATCAGCCGGGATTGTATAATTAATATTGATGCGATAGCCCTTATCAGCAGATATTCATCGAGCAGACTGATAATATCGCTTAAACCGGAAGAAAAAAGCGAAAGGTTCATTGTAAGCCGGGATAAGGTTGCTGAATTTAAGAGATGGGCAGACGGGTGATGAAGAATTGCGGATTTCGGATTGCGGATTGCGGATTTAAAATAAAAGGACCGGTTTTATAAATTCGCAATCCGCAATCCGCAATCCGAAATTGATATATAATTCTTATTTTTGGCAATCTAAAAACCATTTAAAATGACAAACAGAAAACTTTCAGGCATACTGGCATTCATTGCCTTATCTGTAATTGTTTTATTCCAGGTCTCATGCAAACCCGGCACGCCATCAGACCTGTCGAAGGAGAATATAATACCAAAGCCTGTATCGGTCACCGCCACAGGTGAATATTTCAAGCTGTGTGATAAAACAGGGATATATATCGCAGATGGATCAGATGAATTAAATCAATTGGCAGAATATCTCGCAGAAAGGCTGAAACCTGCCACAGGATTTAGTTTAGATATTAATACTGCAGAAGGAATACCGCCCCGCGGTAATATTTATCTGACTTTAACGGGAGCAGATACAGTTCCGGGCGAAGAAGGGTATACAATCACGGTTACAAAAAAACTTCTGACACTTGCAGCAAAAACGCCGGCAGGTCTTTTCAGGGGTATTCAGACGATAAGGCAGTTACTGCCTTCAGAGATAGAGCTTTCCTCAACACAGGAAAAGGAATGGAAGATCGCCACCGGTACTATTGTAGATTTTCCGGTTTATGGTTATCGCGGTATGATGCTTGATGTGGCACGCCATTTCTTCAGCGTGGATGATGTAAAAAGGGTTATCGATCTCATATCTGCCTATAAGATGAATGCATTGCACCTGCATCTCTCCGACGATCAGGGGTGGAGGATAGAGATCAAGTCATGGCCTAACCTTGCTCTTCATGGAGGAAGCACGGAAGTGGGAGGAGGTGAGGGAGGATATTTTACACAGGAGCAATATTCTGAAATTGTGAAATATGCTGATTCGAGGCACATAACGGTTGTTCCGGAGATTGACATGCCGGGGCACACCAATGCCGCGCTTGCTTCATATGCAGAGCTGAACTGCAACGGAAAGGCCACGGAGCTCTATACCGGAACAGAAGTAGGGTTCAGCACCCTGTGCACAAAGAAGGAAATTACATATAAATTTATCGATGATGTTGTAAGAGAGCTTGCCGCACTTACGACTGGTCCTTATATCCATATCGGTGGTGATGAGTCGCATGCAACCAAAAAAGAAGATTATATACCTTTTGTGGAAAGAGTGCAGGATATAGTACTTGCTCATAACAAAAAATCTTTTGGGTGGGATGAGATCACCCTGGGTGTTCTCAGGCCGGGAACTGTTCCCCAATACTGGTCGAGTGCTGATAATGCCAAACAGGCTGTAAGCCAGGGTGCAAAACTCCTTATGTCGCCCTCCGCAAAAACATACATTGATATGAAATATGACTCAACAACGGTGATAGGATATACCTGGGCCGGTTTAATAGAAGTTGATGTCGCATATAACTGGGATCCCGCAACACTTGTACCGGGTATAGGAAAGGAAAATATATTTGGTATAGAGGCTCCTCTGTGGACAGAGACCATAACAGACATCAAAGAGGTTGAATTTATGGTTTTCCCGAGGCTTCCGGCTATTGCCGAAATAGGATGGACCCCTGCCGGGCTCAGAAACTGGGATGATTTCAGGGTAAGGCTGGGAAATCAGGCTAAACGGTTGGAAAACATGGATATTAACTATTACAGGTCTCCGCTCGTTCCCTGGGCTGAATAAGTTCAATATTCAGGATTTTTATATTTTAATCTGCGATCCACATTCATTATATAAACCCTGACTTGAATTTCCCGGTCAGGGTTTTATCATTTCATTGTAGGCCGCCTCCATCAGAAGGAAGAATGCCTGGCCTTCCGTTGCCGTTCCGGGCCTGTTGAAATTTGGAGCCCCGCAGACACCCTGTACAAGGCCGTATTTATCGACTTTATTATGTGCAGCCCTGCGCATTTTCAATGCATATTTGAGGTATGAGCTGTCAAGCCACCCTCCCTTGATACCTCTGAAAATTGTGTATGCGAGCATCTGTGCGGTATTTGTCTCAACGAATGAAGAAGGATCATCAAGGATATCATGAAAAAGACCATCAGGCCGCTGGTATTTCAGACAGGCGTCAAGAAGTTCCCTGATGAAACCGATTATCATTTTCTTTTCCGGTTCCATAGACTGGGGAAGGGTTCTCACAACCCTTGTCATGCCGGCAGCAGCCCAGCCGTTTCCGACTCCCCAGAATAATCCTCTTTCATATTTTTTCCTGTCCTGATCCCATATATGGTAGTACATTTTCTTTTCAGTATTCAGAAGGATCTTTCTGTATCCGGCGACCTGTTTGACAGCTTCCTCAGGATGCCCGGCCACGACCAGAAATGGTGGAAGCATGTAAAAAGCGTCAACCCATATCATATTCTCGATATAATTATGATATATGATGCCGTCGGTGGTCCTGGGAGCTTTGTAAAGCAAAAATTCCAGCATCCTGTCTGCTGCAAGCTTTAAAGATTCGTCGCCCGTTTCCCTTGCAGCGAAAAGCACCGGTTCACCGTTTGAAGCAGGATCTGCAACAGGCTTGTCCCCTTCATTCAGTCCGAGCCTGCCGTCTTTTTTCTGATTAACGACAGCATCCTTTGCCATAAGGATCACCAGATCCTTTTCTCCGAGTTCAAGCAGTGCCTGAGCTGCCACACCCTGCTCCCAGGCCCTTCTCTGCATTGAAAGCATGGCATTAATCACCTTTGTTACCGTATCATTACCAGCCCCCTTGATCTCATTGCCAGGAAGAGTTACAGGCACGTTGAAACCAGAAGGACAGGCATCTATTGAAAAGGAATTTAAAATAAAAAATAACAACAAAACCGGCCGGACTACCTTTAACATAATCATGAATTTTAAAATAACAGATCAAAATGATGTTTTTTACTTATACCTTTTACGATTTGTAAACTTACCAAAATTTTATTATTCACTTACTTTGCGACCTTTGTGACAACCTTTGCGGGACTTTGTGGTAGGAAAAATTTAACCACAAAGGAACCCTAAGGTTTACACAAAGTAACACAAAGGGATACAATATATTAAGAATATTTATGAATAAAAAATACAAGATACTGTTTATGAAGATCCTGTCACAAATTGACATGTTATCATAATGGCTATGAGAAGTAAAGTCAAATAAATATTGTTATTTTAGAATTCTCTAATTCACTATGCCAACTATCTGTTGAAATGTCAAAGATTATAGATCAGACATATGATCTGATACTTAAAAAATACCGGTCAGCTATTAAGGATCTCGTTATTTCGGAAATAAGTATCGGTTTATATCTTACTGCTGTCAGGCTTTCAGACGGGACCATCGGTACTTCCGCCACCCTGACCGAAAATAAGCCTGTCTGTGCAAAAGGCAACAGGGATTATGGTGATTTTACCCCTTTGAAAATAAAGGGACAGGAAGTGCTGAAAATCCTTGAGACACAGAAAGAGTCGTCTGTGATCCTGTCGCTGAAAACGGCTGTCCTGAATGCTGTGTCTTCAGGGTTTATCACGCCCGGGCGGTACAGGATAATTGATGATTGCGATCCGGTTGAACTGCTGGATCTCGAACCGGATAAAACAATTACCATTGTAGGGGCATTCCAGTCATATATAAGGAAAGTCTCACAGACTCCCAATAAGCTTTTTGTACTTGAATTGAGTGCGAATGCCCTTACTCCTGAGCAGAAACAATATTATGTTCCGGCTGATAATTTCAGGGAAATACTGCCACTGTCGGATATTGTGATAATTACGGGACAAACACTGGTGAACAGGACGATTGACGATCTGCTTTCAGCCGTATCTCCCACATCAAAGGTTGTAGTAACGGGACCTTCGGGTAATATTCTTCCCGATGTCTTATTTGAGAACAAAGTAAACCTGATAGGTGCAATAAGGATAACCAGGCCCGAACTGCTTTTTGACATTGTCAGCCAGGGGGGGACAGGCTTTCATCTTTTTGAATATTGTGCACGGAAAATATGTATTTTGAGAAACGATGGAACATCCCCTGAGTGAAAAATGGATTAAGGCTTCAATAACGGGAACAATCTGGGCTGCATCGGAGATAGTTCTGGGAAGTTTTCTGCATAACCTTAAAGTGCCGTTCAGTGGCAACATACTGACCGCTATCGGGTTGGTTATACTTATTTCAATGAGTTACAAGTGGGCTGAAAAAGGCTTGTTCTGGAGGGCAGGGCTCATATGTGCACTTATGAAAACCATGTCGCCCAGTGCAGTTATTTTCGGGCCGATGATAGCCATCATTGCCGAGTCTCTGATCCTTGAACTTTTTACCCGCCTTTCGGGCAGAACTTATGCAGGTTACATACTCGGCGCCATGGTCGCCATGAGCTGGAATCTTTTTCAGAAGATCATTAATTATATAATTTTTTATGGCGCCAGTATTGTGGATGTATATGTTGATCTTCTCAAACTTGCGCAAAAACAACTCAATATTAATACCGACCTGGTATGGCTGCCGATAATTGTATTATTGATAGTATATGCATTGTTTGGTCTTCTGGCTGCAGTTACAGGTATAAGAGTGGGAAGAAGAATGCTGAGGCAACCCGGTCAGTTCACCAGGGCTGAAATGAAGGAAACTGTAACTGAAGTTTCAGGCAAGTCAGACAGTCCATTTAATTATTCTATCGGATGGCTGATTCTCAATGTTATCATTATAATTTTTTCTTTTTTTCTGCTTAACAAAGCTCACTGGATAGTCTGGAGCCTCACGATCACAGGTATAATAATTATCTGGTCATTTAGATACAGGAGAGCTTTCAGGCAGCTTTCAAAACCCGGATTCTGGATATTTTTCGTGATCATCACGCTTATTACAGCTTTTGTTTTCACCAGGGCCCAGTCGGGTGAGAATATGTTGCAGAAAGGGCTTCTGACCGGATTTCAGATGAATTTCAGGGCGGCACTTATTATTACAGGTTTTTCCGTTTTGGGGACAGAATTATATAATCCGGTTATAAGAAACTTCTTTTTAAAAACATCATTCAAACACCTTCCTCTGGCATTGGAGCTTTCAGTTGAAAGCCTTCCGGCTTTCATATCTAAAATGCCTGATTTCAGGACACTAATTAAGAATCCGGTTTCTATTTTATATGATGTCATGGCAGAAGCAGATAAAAAACTATCTGAAATCAGATTTATAGCCGGGAAATCCAAACGAGTCTATGTGATAACTGGAAAAACTGGAGAAGGTAAAACAACCTTTGTGAAGAACCTGATAAAAGTTTTAACTCAAAAAGGCATTTCAACATTTGGTATCATCTCGGAAAAAATTACCAGTCATTCAGAAGTTACAGGTTATGATGTGGTTAATATAAAAACTGGCGAGAAGGAAGTATTCTTACGACTTAATGAAGATTGTGGTCAAGAAAAGATCGGAAGGTATACCATTTGTAAGAATGGTTTGGAATTTGGCAGGAATGTTTTAAAAACAATTGTTCCATTCAAGAATTCTTTTATCATCATAGATGAGGTCGGAGTACTTGAACTTAAAAGTTCGGGATGGGCTGAAAGTATTGACCAGCTGACCGGCGCCGGCGTGGATAATCTTTTACTGGTTGTTCGTGAAACAAACCTCGCCTCTGTCATGAAACGATGGAATCTTGAGGATGCAATTATTTTCAATATTGCAAAAGTCAGTCACTCTGAAGCTATCGACACAATTATTGAACATGCAGGAATAAAATCACTTGTGCAATGATTTTCTGAGCCTTTTTGTTTTCATTTTTACAAAGTCCATAAGCACTTCCCAGCTACGAATGAACTCAGGTAAAGGATCCCTTGCAATCAAAGCAAGTCTTGTGTGACGAAATTTTATCGGCATTTTGTTCTTCAGGAAAAAATTCCTGAAATGAGTTTGAAGGGCTGCTTTTGTACAATAATAAGTTCCGGTTGCAGAATCAGAGAAATTAATTTGTTTACCTAATGAGTACGCTGTTACAAGCAAGGGGAAATTTACGCCCATAAACATTGATCCTTCAAGAGTACTCCAGTATCTTGCATTGAAATCAAGCAAGACAAATTTGCAATTCTTAGAATCGTAACGGAAATCCATGTTTGCAACCCCGGTGTATCTGAGTTTTTCCACTATTGATGACGCAAGTTCAAAAAGCTCTTGATTTTTCACAAATTCGGTTCCTCTTGAATATGTAAGTTGTCCTGAAAAAATTGCCTTCTGAATGGTATGGAAAAGTATTTCACCATTAATGGAAAATATGTTGACTCCTATATCGTAGCCATTAATGTATTCCTGTATAAAATAATCGTTTTCAGATAAATGGTCCGAGGTGAGAATCAAATTCAGTTGTTCCTTTGTCTCTATTATTCTTATGCCTTCGCCTCCAAGACCTAAAGCAGGTTTTAATAATACAGGGAATGATAGACTACCTGAAACGCTGTTTATGCTATCCTTGTCATTCAACAAAACAGATCGTGATGAGGGGAAGTTATTGGTTTCAAGCCAGTTATTTAATTTACGCTTATCATTTACAGTTTCTATGGTAGTTATATCAGAAACAGGATGTACCCTGACCACAGCTTCAAGAGCAGCCTTGTTTTTCCATAATAGTTTTGATATCCACTCTCTTGTCGGAATAATAAAATCGGCAGATATTTTTAACGCAACCGTTGTTACAACATCCACAAAATTCTTTTCAGTCAGTTGCATTGGAAAAATCTGCTTCAGATATCTGGAGTATCGGTAATAATTGGGTTTTTTATGTGATGAAACAAGCACATAGATACTGATATTTTTATGATCTGAGAAGCTTCTAATAAGCGACAGAACAAAAGATGAATTATCATCAATTATCAGAACCGAAAGTTTTTCTTCAAACAGCATTTAAGTACTAAAAAAGTTGCCAAAAATAGCTATTTGTAAATTCTAAATAGTATGTTTCTTCTGATAATTGATTTATTTATTGACGAGATATTAAAAACTGCTGACAAAAGATCTGCGGGTAGCGTAAAATTGGTAGTAAAAGGTTGACAAGCATGCAGTCAATTTGTGGTTTTGAGAGTATTATCCGTAACTTTTGTGCATGATACGAAGGATATTGCCTGCATGGCTGGATTCGATGGTGAAGATGATACTGTCATATTATTAAGATTCATATTGTTAACCTTAAATGCCTTTATTGAGTGTGTATAATAACCGGCTTTAACTTCACACCAGCCTATATTTCCCTGGTTAAAATTTATGTTTTCAGCATTTTCGATGTAAACGACAGGCACCTCCGATTCATATATCTCTTTTCCCGGAACCAGATTGGGCCTGAGATCGAAATTGCCTCCGCTTTCCTTGTCAAGCCTGCTTTGCCGCAAAATGAATTCAAAGTTGCTGAAGAAAATATTTGAAAGCTTCGTCTCCTCAGATGCATACATCAATATTGCATTTTCTCCCCGGCAGGTAATATTGTCAAAGAAAATGTTCCTGATGTCCCCTATCCGGTTTCCGGCTACTCCGCGCATTGCAGAGATCTTTATGGGTTCGCCGTTACCCCACCAGTCGCCCGTATGAAGGCGGGTTTCGATCCTGATGTTGCTGAAATTCACATTGCTCACAGATCCCGAATCCCTTACTGTAATGTTAATTCCGCAATTGGAATCGAAGATTGTGATATTGCTGAAATTGTAATTTGACATGTGATTCTGATCCCATCCTCCGATCCTTATGCCACTCGATCGCGACTGCAATATGCAGTTTGAAACATTTATATTCCGTGATGGCCTTAATATTCCCTTAAATCCGGGATCGCCAAAATGATGTGCATATCCTGCAAGCACAACAGCATCGTCGCCAGTTGTTATTATGCAATCGGAAACGTTGACATTGCTGCTGGAAACAATATCCAGGCCGTCGTTATTGGGTATCATCAGGTTATTGTCGACAGAGATGCCTGTGACATCCACCCTGTCGCAGTGAACAATAAGTATTGTCCAATAGGGTGCGTCGACACACTCGAATCCCGACAGAAACACCTTCCTGCAGTTGCTGAATACAATCATCTGATGATATCTGTCTTTGGGCATGAGGGGACCATCGCCGAGTCCGTTTTCAACCTTCCTGAAGTCATATTTCTGGCGGATGAATTTATTCACCTCCCCCCTGATGACTTTTGCACTGTCCTTATACATAAATTCAATCCCCTGTCCGCAGATCTTTCCCGGTCCGGTTATTGAGACATTCTCTGCGTCCTCAGTATAAAAAAGACCGGCAAGATGTTCCATATGTTTCTGATAATGCGAAAGATCAGTTGAGGCTTTAATTATCGAGCCCATTCCGAGATGGAATTCTACGTTAGAACGAAGGTTAAGTGTTCCCGTGAGATATTCTCCCCGGGGTACGAAAACAGTGCCTCCTCCCTCTGTGTAACACCTGTCTATCGCATTCTGTATCATGACAGTGGTTATTTCCCTGCCATTGTTTTTTGCACCAAAATCCATGACATTGTAAACTTCAGCTTTTGAGGCAAAAGTCAGTCCTGATAAAAAAAGGCATAGCAATATCCGCATTTGATTTTTCTGTTATTTATTGATTTTTAAGCCTAAATTTAAACCGAATATTTGTTAATATTCGGACTAATTTTTCACAATCCGGTTTATTTGCAATAAAACCTCCATGTATTACAATACACAAGCACAACAATATATTAATAATCTACATGTAGGTTCCGTTATACCATTAAAATAAATTATTAAATGATGAAAAAGCTGCTACTGTTACTGGTTATTTTCCTGGTTTTTCCGGGTATTCATGCCCAGAAGCCGCCGTTCTACAAGAATTTCACTGTTTCTGCTTACACGCGGGCCTACGAGGTAAGGGATATGGCTGACCTGAAAAAGCTTGAACAGAGCTGGGACCTGATAAGCCGGCAGGTCAAAATAGACAAGATATATCTGGAGACACATCGCGATAAACTGGTTGTGGATGAGAAAACCCTCGAAGGTGCAATAAAGTTTTTCAGGTCGAAAGGCCTGAAGGTAGCTGGGGGAATAACGTATACAATTGACGAGAGCAATAATTTCGAGACGTATTGCTATTCTAATCCCGAACACCGCAAAATGGCCAGGGAAGTAGCTGAATATACAGCCAGGCATTTCGATGAGTTCATTCTCGACGACTTCTTTTTCACAAGCTGCAAATGTGATCTGTGCATCAAGGCAAAAGGGGACATGAGCTGGACCGACTTCAGGCTTAAGCTTATGACCGAGGCTGCAAATGATCTGATCATTAAACCTGCAAAGGCAGTAAATCCCAAAGTAAAGATTGTGATTAAATATCCCAACTGGTATGAGCATTTCCAGGGGTTGGGCTTTAATCTTGAAGACGAGCCCAAAATGTTCGATGGTATTTACACTGGTACGGAGACCCGCGATGCTGTAAGCAGCGATCAGCACCTGCAGCAATACCTCAGCTATCTGGCGGCAAGATATTTTGAAAACATTGCCCCTGGCCGAAACGGGGGCGGCTGGGTCGATTCGGGCGGAGCATTTTATCTCGACCGCTATGCAGAACAGTTCTGGATAACTCTTTTTGCAAAAGTCCCTGAAATAACAATGTTCGACTACAGGCAGCTTCAGTCACCGATCAGGTTCGGCCAGAGGGCACCCTGGCAGGGTAGCCAGACAAGCTTCGATTTTGATGCAATGATGAAACCCTACCAGTCGGCCGGAGGTGAGACCATTCATCCGACAACCATTGCAAGGGCAGCAGGTATGACATTTGAACAGGTTGATAAATTCCTTGGTGCACTCGGCAATCCTGTAGGATTAAAAAGCTATAAACCGTATCATTCGACAGGAGAGGACTTTCTTCAGAATTATCTTGGAATGATAGGTATTCCAATGGATATTTCCCCTGTGTTCCCTGTCGATGGGAAGATGATCCTGCTTACCGAATCGGCTGCATTTGATCCACTGATCGTGGAGAAGATCAAAAGTCGTCTTCAGGACGGCAGGAATGTAATGATAACTTCAGGATTGCTGAGGGCGCTTCAGGGAAAGGGGATTGAAGATATTGCCGAGATAACCTATACAGACAGAAAAGCCTTTGTAACCGACTTCAAGGCCGGATGGTTCAGAAACTGCAGTTCGGAACAGGAAATCCTTATACCGCAGATCAATTACCTGACAAATGATTCATGGGAAGAAGCCTCAGCAATAAAGGGAGCAACAGGCTGGCCAATCCTGCATCGTGCACAATACTCAAAGGCTAACCTATATGTTCTGACCATACCCGATAATTTTTCAGATCTGTATCAGTATCCCGCCGACATTCTTAACAGGATACGTGCTGTTGCTGCCCAGGACTTTAACATAAGGCTTGAAGGCCCTTCGCAGGTCAGTTTGTTCTGTTACGACAACGGGACATTTATTGTAGAGTCATTTCGTCCCGACCCGATCACTGTAAAAATAATAGCTGAAAAGTCAGTGAGCACGCTGGAAGATCTGTTGTCAAAGGAGATTCTGAAAGGAACCGATGTGCCGCTTCCGCCATTCAGAAGAAACCAGGCTGTTCCCTTGCGTAGTTTTGAAATCACGGTCAAGCCACATTCATACAGGGTGTTCCGCTCACTGCAGGAAGGCAGGTAAAGGGGGCAGCCGGATAAATATCAGGGTGTAATAAGGATGACCCTGGTTCTTTCAGCGGGTATTGTAAGCCTGAAAGTTCCGGCTTTTATTTCAACGGCATTTCCCCCGGTCATTTCACGGGCAGTATATTTGTCCGTTATTCCAAGTTTACCGGCATCAACCTTCACAGTGCACTCTGTATTGCTGGCAGAGTTGTTCCTTACGGTGAAAAATATCCTGTCACCCCTTCCGAAACGCTCTATCCTTATTCCGGCGGAACCTGATCTGGCCATTGTAACGGGTTCCCATCCTGCAGCTGAGATCTCTTTTATGAGAGGGATATATTTTTTAAAGAAAGGCCTTCCGTTTTCAATCTTACGCTTGTCCTGCCAGTAGGGATCATTTGAAGCATCGACGCTGAAGAATGACGGGAAGAATCCGTAAGCCATCATTTTTTCAAAATAAACTTCGTAACCGTAGTATGGTGCTTCTGTAAAAGCCTTGTCATTCAGCCCTTCATTGAGAAGGAAAACAATAGGCTTGCGAAATGAAATGGCCCTTTTGAAATCAAGTGCGTCAACATCATGGTCATGGGATGAGTACCAGCTCAGTTCAGCGCCGAAAAGGTCGAGGTTGGATGCTGCGAAAGGATTCCATCCATGGCCATTGCCCATCGCCAGTTTTCCCTGAAGATGCATTTCGTCGGCAATCTTTTTCATGAATTCAAATTCCGAGCTGAAGTTCCATATTGCCGGTTTTCCAACTGATTCTGAAAAAGTCAGCGGGTAGTCTGTGTATGCAAAATGCTCCTCCCTGTAGTTCAGATCGTGATGCCAGTTCCATTCCATAGAATCGAAATATATCCCATCCACATTCATTTTACGTGCAGGATCGATCTCTTCTTTAAGAACGAACTGATACCTGTTGAATCCTTGGATTTCAGGATCACAGTTGGTTGTTATGCTGGCAGCCCATCCGGTCCTGAACCATGGTGTATTAAGCCTTCTTGCCTGCCAGCGACCGTTTTTATCATGCGTTGCACTGGTCCTGAGATATTCCCTGTGCTTTGCAGGAACACTCTTATCCGACACCAGGGTATCATAGGCGATAGTCTTTGTCGATATGGGCAATTGTACATCCCATGGTTCGGTGTATTGAAAACTGAGTACGCCGGTCTCCCTGTCGGAGAGAATATTTGGTATTTTCTTCCCGTCTTTTATATCATTACTGCCCCAGGATGTCTCATGAAAAGCAATGCCAAAATCGCTCCATCCGGGGATTGACCTGAGCGGAGTGAACGGCAGCCATATTCCTTCGGTGATGACCCTCTTCCGGAATGCTTCTTCATAAATTGCATAATATTGTTCCAGTGCTTTCCTCATTCCCCATTCAGGTTCAAAATCAAACCTTACAAGCCTGAAGAAAGACCTGTCGGGGAATTTAACGGTAAGAGGACTTGTAGCGAGGTCAAATTCTGCAATAAGGCCTGCATCATTTTTTCCGGCCAGCCTGTAAACAACAGGGACGGACATGTCAACGCCGATGCAGTAACCTTTCGCGTCTGAAGAGATCGCTGCCAGGGGATAGTACGACATTGATCCTTTTCCAACCGGATCACCGTATCCACCCTGACGAAGGACTTCCGCATTAAAGGCTCCGTCGGGAGGAATCGCGGTTCGTATGCTTACAGTGTCGGTGTAAAGCATTCCGTCTTCCATCATTTCGGTTTTATCGAGGCCACGGTGCCATTTCCAGGTTATTGACTCAAGAGGAAAAATGATCCTCAGGGTTGCGCATGAGTTACCGGCCTTAAGATGAATAAGCTCACCGTTGATTTCCGTATAGGCAGGTCTGTGAATCTCATGAATGACTGCCCTGTAAGTATCATTCATGTATGTGGAGATCCTGGTGCTGGCAGTAATTTTGGTTGAGGCAAGCGGCAGTTCGAAGACCTTTGTGGCGCCATTTTCCTGCTGTTCATATTCAACCGCTATTGAGGGAGCTTGTTTAAAAGAAGAAGGCCCGGAAGCAACTACGGTGTCGGATCCGGCCACAGGCAGAATAAAAAATGCCAGGTATGGCAATATGAGCCTGATGGAAATATTTCTTAATGATTTCATTATGATTATGCTTTAATCCAATTCCTTTGCAATCGACATGGCAGCTATGGTACCGTCGGCAACGGCCGTGGTTATCTGCCGGTATTTCTTGCTTATGACATCACCTACCGCATAAACACCAGGAATACTTGTCCTCATATCTTCATCGGTCTTTATATAGCCCCATTGGTCGAGCGCAAGTTTATCCCTGAAAAGGCCTATGTTCGGTTTCATGCCTATGAAGATAAATACTCCGTCGCTAACAAGCCTGGAACGCTCGCCGGTTTTTAAATTTTCTGCTTCGGTTATTATTTTATCTCCTTCCCTGGTAAAAGCCCTGGGCTCGGTGTTGAAGATAATGCTGATCTTCGGATTTCTAAACACCTTTTCCTGTGCCTGTTTGTTTGCAGTAAGCCTGTCAAACTGATGGACGATGGTAAGCTTGCCTGCAAACCGGGTTATATATTCAGATTCTTCCACAGCTGAATTGCCTCCGCCTATTACAAGCACCTCCTTATCATTGAAATATTTGGCATCGCAAGTGGCGCAGTAGGAGATACCCCTGCCCTTAAGTTCTTTTTCTCCTGAAGCTCCTGTGAGGTTCGGCGTTGTTCCGGTGCCAATTATGATCCTCTTTGCTCTTATGGTCTCATATTCATCGATAACCACTTCCTTCTTCTCGAGGTCAACGCTTGTCACATCAACGGCCACCTTATATACTGTCCCGCACATTTTGGTCTGTTCGCTCATGTTGTGAGAAAGCATATATCCGGCCTGTGGTTCTATGAATCCGGGATAATTGGATACCTCATGCGTCGTTGCAACATGCCCTCCCGGCAATGCGACATCTATCAATACCGTGTTGATCTTAGCCTGGCAAAGGTATAGTCCGGCGGTCAATCCTCCTGGTCCGGCACCAAGGATTATGACGTCAAATTCTGAGGTCGAAGGCCTGATTCCTGATTTGATCTCGCTTACCCAGTCTTCAGGCAGCATGCTGTTTAGATTGCGTATGATTTCGCTTCTTTTTATTCCTCCGGTAAGTCTGGTGGCAACCTCTTTCCCGTTGTTGAAAAACATAAGTGTGGGTGAGGATTTTACTCCAAGCTTTTCAGCAAGATCGCGATTTTGCTGCCTGAATATTTTCATGAATTTAATGTCGTTGCCGTAAAGGCCGGCAAGATCCTCAAATTTTGATGCGAGCGCTTCGCAGGGAGGGCATTCTGTAGAATAGAAATCAAGGATGACCTTTCCTGACTGCAATACCTCTTTTTCGAATTCAGATGAATTGATCTCTTTCATGGTTAACTTTCAAAATATGCTTTAAATCCTATTTCCATTAGTTCTTTTACCGGTCTGCAGTCGGAAGAACAGATTTTCCCGGTCCTGTTCTTTGCCACCGAGCCGCAGCCTCCGCCGCAGGCAAGTCCTGCATTGCATTCCCTGCATTCGGGGATGGAAAAGATATCACGTACCTGCCATTGTTCAACAGCTGATTGGTCAAGAGCAACATCGGGATAAAAAGTTCCCAGCGATTCATCCGACTTACCAACTGTCGCAGTGCAGGAATAGATCTTTCCAGTATAGTCGAAAGCCCATTCGGTCTTGCAGGCCGGACACGAATCAAAGAGCGGTCCGGGAAGCTCACCGTTTTCTGCAAGATACCTGGAGACAGAATAGGCAGGCTTGTAAAACTCCCGGACGTGCGGGTGTTTTTCGATTAATTCCGATATGCTCTCATACAGGGAAAGCCTGTCGAAAAGCTTACCGGGCGACGACTGGCAGTGATGCAGTTCATAGTTTCTTCCTATCTGAGTCTTGAAAAGCGAATTCCGGGTCCAGCCTTTGTCAGTGGCAAACTGTGCAAGTTCAGGCAGGTTGCCTATGTTTTCCCTGTCAATGACCACTCTCAGATTGACATCAATACCGGCCTCAAGGCACGAATCGATCCCTTCCACGATCTTTTCAAAGGTACCGCCTCCGCCTTTCAGGAAACGGCGGCTGTCGTGTACAGGTCCGGTGCCATCAAGGGTCACCTGTACTTCCCTGATCCTGCCTTTCGAAAGTATGGGATTATACTCCCTGAGATGGTACCCGTTGGTTACGAAACAAAGCGCGAGACCGGCTTCATTGGCTTTTTCAATGATATAACTGATCTTTTGCTTCTGCAGGCTGCTGCCAAGCAATGGTTCTCCTCCGAAAATTGTGATATACTTGCGACGGGATCCGAATTCTTTTCTGATATAACTGAAAAAAGCATCGATCACTTCATCACCGGGATTGTTTCCAGCATTCTGGTATTGATCCTGGTAACAATAGGAACATGCGAAATTGCAGCTGTAGTTGGTCACGAAGAAAAGCTGAATCTCATCATTTTCCCTTGAGTCGGTAAAATCGAGATATTTGTTGCGGTATTCCCGGGCTTCCAGCAATTCATCGGTCATGTATCCCTTTTCAGCGAGCTCAGCCACAAAATCAGGATCGGAAGGATCCTCTCCCCTTCGTATTGCTTCAAGCTTTATGGCATCACCGGAGTCGAGAATGTCGGCATTCCCGGAAAGAAGATTCACAATAAAATATTTCTCTGAATCCCGTATCCTGGAGAAAATATTGAATCTGGAATATTTCATGTTGACTGTATTGCCAGCCACCCTGGAATAAACATTTTCAGTCGTGGCAGCCGGCAACGGTTTTGGATATCTTTGCACAGCACTGGGCTATTTTTGCCTTGACGGCATTTACCCTGTTCTTAACGAGACTTTTCATCTTTTTGATTGTTACTTGTTTAACAATATTTCATTTACTGCTTTCACCAGATGCTCTTTTGGAAGTGCCCCCATTGCCACCTGAGGCTTACCTTCGGCCGGAATGAACAGCAAAGTAGGCAGCCCGGTGATGCCTAGGCTCTGTGAAAGGATCTTTTCCTTTTCAGTGTCAACCTTATATACATCAATTTTTCCCGAATATTCCTTTGCAATCTCCTCGATCAGGGGCGACAGCTGCCTGCATGGCCCACACCAGTCGGCATAGAAATCGATCAGTGCAGGTTTTTTGCCTTCGAACTTCCACTCCTTATTGACATCGTAATTGAAGATCATCTTTTTGAAGCTCTCATTCGTCAGTTGAACAATAGTTCCATCGTTCCCTTTTGCCGGCGGGGTAGCGGGAGTTTCCGCAGTGCATTCGGCAAATATCAAAGGAAGCATAATTATGGTAAAGAAAAAAAACTTTTTCATCTTGTCATTATTAATTAATTATTGAACATTATTTCCACAGCAGCTTTTGCCGGCTTGTTTGCGACCCGCAACGGTCCAGCTCGATATCATTGCTTTCCCTTTTTCATAGGGGGATGATTCTTCAAGAATACTGACCGAATTAAATCCGGCTTTCCTGAGTTGATAAAGGTATTCATCGCGTGTCACTGAGCCAGCCCAGCATTCAGAGACCGCGACAGGATCATTCCTGTATTCTTCGGGTATGGGATTTACTGAATAAATGTCACTTACAACAAAACGCCCACCGTGCTTTAAAATACGATAAATCTCGTTCCATACGGCCTGCTTGTCGGGAGAATGATTTATTGTACAGTTTGAAATCACCAGGTCGGCCGTATCATCGGCAAGAGTTATCTTCTCGAGCTTGCTGAATATGAACTCAAAATTCTTTATACCTAGCTTTTCAGCAGTAATTCTGGCTTTACGTATCATCCCTTCAGAGATATCTATCCCGTAAACAAATCCCTTTTCGCCGACTGTTTCAGCCAGCCTTATGGCATCGGTACCGCGTCCGCTTCCAAGATCAACACATATCTCGCCCTCCGACACTTCAGAATAGTTGATTGCTCCCCCGCATGAGAGGCAGCATTCCGATTCAGCAAGTGCTGAGTACCTTTTGTCAATTTCAGAATAATCCATTTGTATAAAAACTAATTCTTTTTAGCCGCAGCCTTCAGATCACGCATCATACATTGCCGGCTGAGGCTGCAATCCCGGCGTTATGGCCATTAACCAGGGCACAAATATAGATAAAAAGTATTAAATCGCAATAGTATCACTTAAATCTTTTTAATATCACTATTTTTTCTATTTTTGTGGTCTGTATTGTTTTGATCCGTCAGGCTGTCCGGATAGCAGAACGTTGGCGGACATGAATGTAAAATATTCCGGGTCCTGAAATCCCGGTACCCCGCTGTCTTAGTCGCAAGGATGTTGTGGACAGGCTCCGGGGTTCATGCCACATGATTATGGGAGTGATTTTCAAAAAGGAACTTACTGAGGACCGGCTTGCCGGGCTTTTCAACAGTGATGAAAAATGCCTGGAGTTTCTGGCTGAGGTGAAATGGGAGAACGGATATACGTGCCGTAAATGCGGCAATGACAATTACTGCCAGGGCAGGACACCCTATTCCCGCAGGTGCACCAGGTGCAAAACAGAGGAATCGGCAGCGGCAGGCACAATTTTTCATAATTGCAAATTCCCTATTCATAAGGCATTTTATATAGCTTACAATGTATGCAAGGGAAAAGCAGAGCTGTCGTCGTATGAGCTGGCCCGCAGGCTTTCGCTCAGGCAGATGACATGCTGGAAATTCAGGACCAGGATCCATAAAGCGATTAATCAGATGGAGGTTCTTACGGAAAGTGAAAAGGCTTCTCTGGAGAATATAATGCAGTAATTTGTGGTTGACTCATTTCAAGGCGGACAGGATATTAAAACATAATTCTGATCAAATTATGCAGGATGCCAGTCAGCCGCTGATAAAGAGGCTTTTGCTTGAATATTCAGGATCGCAGGTAAGGTTCACCTTGAGTTTTCTCCAGCCGGCTTCGTCGCCCGGGGTAGGGATGTGTGTCAGATGTACCTCACAGTCGCGGAGCCATTTGAGGTTTTCAACCGCCATTTTTGCCGCCGGATTTGACAATGCGCTTATTCCAAGGACTATAAGTGTCTCATCAACATCGAGGCTTACCATTTTGCCATTCAGGATATCTTTCTTGAGATGTGTTACGGAGTCGATAATATTTTCAGGCAGAAGATACATTTTATCGGGTAACCCTGAAAGATGTTTCGTTGCATTCAGGATGAGGCTGGATGAGGCGTTCATCAGTGTCGAATTCTTACCTGTAATGATTGTCCCGTCAGGAAGCTCGATAGCTGCTCCGCTGAAGATCCCTGCATTGCCCTTGCCGCATTTCTGGGCATCCTTTGCCGCTTTTCTGGCAGGCACCACTACTTTCCTGTCTTCAACTTTGGCTCCGGTGGTTTGCATTATCGACGTGATCCTTTTCATGGTATCGCTGTCGACAAGCCCCAATGCATATTCAACCGTACACCTGAAGTATCTTCTTATTATTTCCTGGTAAGATGCTTCCCTTATTATGCTGTCGTCAATTATTCCTGCACTGGCCCGGTTCACTCCCATATCTGTCGGGGAAAGGTACATCGACTCGCCGCCTGTTATCTTTTCAATGATCCTTTTAAGCAGATGAAATGCTTCAATATCACGGTTATAATTTACTGTTTTTATATTATAGGCCTTAAGGTGATATTCGTCTATCAGAACCCTGTCCTGCAGGTCAACGGTTGCCGCTTCATATGCAAGATTAACCATGTGATCGACCGGCAGATCCCATATGGGAAATGTCTCAAATTTGGCATATCCGGCCTTGAACCCGTTTTTATATTCGTGATAGAGGTTAGACAGGCATGTGGCCAGTTTCCCGCTGCCCGGGCCCGGACCTGTTACGATAACGATTGGATTGGTGGTATGAATGTATTCATTTGCCCCGTATCCCTGATCGCTTACTATAAGATCAACATCAGTCGGGTATCCTTTAGTGGGGTAATGAAGGTAGACCTTAATGCCTCTCATCTCAAGCTTGTTCCTGAAGGCTTTGGCGGGAGGCTGACCCTGATAGCGTGTGATCACCACGGCAGTGATGTCTATGTCCCACTCCCTGAAATCATCAATGGTTTTAAGGGCGTCAACATCATAGGTGATGCCAAAGTCGGCCCTTACCTTTTGTCTTTCAATGGCTCCTGCATGAATGCAGAGTATAACATCAATCTTGTCCTTCAGCATCTGAAGCAGACGCATCTTCACATTTGGATCAAATCCCGGAAGTACACGGGAGGCATGGTAATCATACAGTATCTTCCCTCCGAATTCAAGATATAGTTTATGATTGAACCGGTTTACTCTTTCAAGGATCGCAGAGGTCTGCTCCTCAAGATACCTTTCGTTGTCAAATCCTGTGCGTTTTGAAAATCCCATTTCGTTGCCCCGGAGGTACTGTTTGAATAAATTAATGACCTTCAATATTAGGAAAATTTTCATTTCACGATATTTCTAGATGGATAATAAAAAAAAATTGCGATGTGTAAACAGATCTCCGCAGAGGTTCGTGCAGATCTTTTTCAGGTGATATTTACATTATGCATTTCATGCTTTTTTGGATAATAAAGTTTATGTAGTTTTGATAGGATTGTTGATACTCCCTGTTTGACGGCAGTTATTACGGATCAGATTGCTGAGTGATTTGCCTGACCGCGCGGGAGAAATAATTTTATCATTATGAGACAGGCCATTATGATTTCTCCCGGGGTGATTGAGTACCGCGATGTACCCGATCCAGACACCTTGAAGGAAGATGAGGTTTTACTCAGAATCAGGAAAATAGGCATCTGTGGTTCTGACGTGCATGTATTTCACGGCAAGCATCCTGCCACTTCGTATCCCGTAGTTCAGGGTCATGAATTCTCTGCTACCGTGGAAGCTGCCGGAAAGAATGTCACAGGCGTTAAGCCGGGGATGAAAGCCACTGCCAGGCCGCAGCTTGTTTGCGGAGTATGCGGACCCTGCAGAAGGGGACAGTACAATGCATGTCAGAAACTAAGGGTTCAGGGATTTCAGGCACCGGGAGTTGCACAGGATCTGTTTGTGGTACCTGAGGAAAGGCTTCTTGTTCTGCCCGACACCTTTACCTTTGAACAGGGAGCCCTTGTGGAACCGGCAGCTGTGGGAGCGCATTCCACAAACAGGTTACCGGACCTGAGAGGAAAAAATGTTGTGGTTTCAGGAGCCGGAACGGTGGGAAACCTTGTTGCCCAGTTTGCGATGGCAAGGGGTGCAGGGAAAGTAATGATATCAGATATCAGCGATTACCGTCTGGATATTGCCAGGCAATGCGGTATAGAAGGGACTGTAAACGTAAGCCGGATCCCTTTTGATGAAGCAGCAAAATCATTTTTCGGGGACGAAGGCTTTCAGGCCGGTTTTGAGGCTGCCGGAGTCAGGGAATCACTGGATGTTCTTATGAAAAATGTTGAAAAGGGCGGAGATATTGTAATCCTGGGCGTATATTCAGAAAATCCGGTTGTCAACATGTATTATCTCGGAGAACATGAGTTGAATATCTTCGGATCAATGATGTACAGGCATGAAGACTATGTGGCTGCAGCTGAAATGATTGCTTCGGGAAGGATAATGACAGCTCCTCTTGTTACATCAGAATTTCCTTTTGAGGAGTACCACGATGCTTACCGTTTCATTGAGAAACAGGGCGACAAGTGCATGAAAGTAATGATTGAACTATAAGTGACTTCCCGTTTCTGCACCAAATGACCACCGGCAGATAAATTGGACCAGAAGAATATATACAATAGAATTTCATCAACAGATTAAACTGAAAATTACCATGAAGGGAGAAAAAATCCTGTCAATTATAAGTGCAATCCTGATAATGTATGCCCTGGCTGCCTGCAAAACGGGGCCCGATGCAAATAAGCAGGAGAGGAGCAGTCAGTCTGACACGGCAGCCATAAAATCCAGCCGGGATCTTTCAGCCATCAGGGTAGGTTATTGCACTCCGTCGCATAATGCTCCTTTTTATGTAATACTGACCCAATATATAAAGGAATATTCTGAAGGATACGGAATGAAGTTTGTTTCGGCAGACGGTCAGGATGATATAATAAAACAAATCACTTCATTTGAGGATTTGATTGCTGCAGGTGTTGATGTACTGATACTTAATCCCCTTGACCATAAGGCTCTTGTACCTGCAGTGAATGCAGCCGTAAAATCAGGCGTACCTGTATTTATCGTAGACAGCGCCATTGACCCTGACGCAGATTATATTACATCCGTTCAGGCTAATAACGAAGGCAACGGAGAGCTGATTGGCGAATGGGTTGTAAGCAGGATGGGCAATACAGCGATCAGGGCAGCCATGATAAGCGGAAGCCAGGGCAACCCTGTCGGAAGGGAAAAAAGGCTGGGATTCATCCGGGGATTTACAGAAGCTCAGCTGATGACCCAGGGTAAGGCAGATCTGACCATTGTTTCCCAGGGCTGGGGCAACTGGACCAATAACGGAGGGTTGAAAGCCATGGAGGATATTCTTGTGGCCAATCCTGATATCAGTCTGCTTGTTGCTGAGAATGACGCAATGGGCATGGGAGCTCTGAAAGCTATTGAAGAATCGGGGAAGGCAGGCAAGATCACAGTGGTGGGCTTCGACGGCCAGAAAGAAGCCTATGAGCTTATAAAGCAGGGTAAATTCGGGGCAACGGCGCTGAACAGTCCCAGGGAGCTGGCCAGACTGGTCGTTGAAGCAGTTGTAAGATACCTGAATGGAGATAAACAGCCCGACAAGATAATATACACACCGGCAGTCATAATTACACGGGAAAATGTTGACAGTTACTATGATCCCAAAGCTCTGTTTTAAAACGCGCATCAGTGATTTTTCCGGCTAGCCGGTGATGATATTCATGCATTTGTTCGGATTCTTAATAATGGGTGAGTGAACCGGGTAGAACTGATAGATATTTCAAAATCTTTTGGGGGCATTTCTGCGCTGAAGAATGTCACTCTAAAAGTGTTGCCGGGCGAGATCCATGCGCTGGTAGGAGAGAACGGAGCAGGCAAATCAACCCTTATGAAAATATTGTCGGGTGCCTATTCCAGGGACTCCGGCAGGATCTTCATTGATGGCCGGGAAGTGCAGATAAGGAATACTCATGACAGCAAAAAACTGGGAATAGGGATCATCTATCAGGAATTTTCACTTGTACCCGCATTATCGGTGGCAGAGAATATTTTTCTGAACAGGTTACGCTCAACGGGTTTCTGGATGAGGTGGGGGGAGCTGAAAAGAAAGGCCGGTGAAGTAATGGAAAGCATAGGATTCAGCATTGACCCTTCTCTAAAAGCAGCTGATCTGAGTGTTGCCGGGCAGCAGATAGTTGAAATTGCAAAAGCCCTTTCTGAAAATGTAAGGGTGCTGATACTTGATGAACCTTCGGCGGTGCTGGGCACCGAAGAGATCGGGAAGCTTTTCATCACACTTCAAAAGCTTAAGAAAGAAGGTGTTGCAATAATCTATATTTCGCATCATCTGAGTGAGATCTTCAGAATCGCTGACAGGATAACGGTGCTGAAGGATGGCGTCTCCGGTCCTGGTCTGAATGTGTCGGAAACCAGCAGGGATGAGATAATAAGGATGATGCTCGGGCGATCGCTGGAGACAATGTATCCTGTTCGTGATCCGGTGATCGGGGAGGAGGTTTTCAGGGCTGAGGGAATTACAAACGGGAAAAAGGTGAATGATGTCAGAATCTCAGTAAAAAGAGGAGAGATACTGGGGTTAGCCGGACTTGTTGGCAGCGGCCGCAGTGAAACGGCCAGGGCGCTCTTTGCCGCTGATAAAAGGGACAGAGGCACTCTTTTTATGTCGGGCAGCGAAGTAAGTATCCCTTCTCCCCGCAAAGCGGTACGGCAGGGAATAGGTTTTGTCCCTGAAGACAGGAAGCGGCACGGTTTGATAATGCCACTTACGGTGAAGGAAAATATCAGTCTCACCGGTTTCCGCAGGATTGCCGGCCCTCTTGGTTTTATAAGACGGGAAAAAGAAAAAAGCTATGTCGCAGAAATGATTGGTATTTTAAAGATCAGGGCGGAAAGCAGGGACCAGATTGCAGGAACCCTTAGCGGAGGGAATCAGCAGAAAGTTGTTCTTGCGAAATGGCTCAACGGCGATTGCAGGATCCTGATCGTTGATGAACCTACCAGGGGAGTCGACATAGGTGCCAGGGTTGAAATCTATAACCTGCTTTGCGGGCTATCGGAAAAAGGGATGGCAATAATTCTGATCTCATCTGAAACCCCTGAATTAACAAGTCTCTGCGACAGGATAATAGTGATGCGCAAGGGACAGATACAGGGCGAACTGATGAAGAAGGATTTTTCCGAGGAGGAAATATTGAGGCTTTCGATAGGCGCAACCCAAAATGAGGTTTCAATGCATACTGCCGGATGAATTAATCATAATGACCAGATAGTTTAATAGGGGAATTATTTTTTACACCAAAACAGGAATGAACAAGAAGACAGATTTGAAATCGCTGTTGAAATATGTAATCAGGCATAATACGGTATTGATTTTCCTGATTATGCTTATAGTCTCGGCAATTGTTTCTGATGTTTTTTTCACAGCCTCCAATCTTTTCAATCTTATAAGGCAGGTCACACCGGTAGGGATAATCAGCATGGGGATGCTTCTGGTCATTCTGACCGGGGGTATTGATCTTTCAGTGGGTTCGGTTGTAGCGATGTGCGGGGTACTGTGCGCGCTGTTCACGAAAAACATGCCATTGCCTCTTGCGATAACTGCCTCGGTCTTATGCGGCCTGCTGGTAGGCAGCCTTTCCGGTTATCTGGTATCATTTCATAAAATGGCTCCTTTTATTGCAACTCTTGCCCTTATGTCGATTGTAAGAGGGCTGGGATTTATTTTTTCAAAGGGTGCACCGGTCCTGGTAAGTGAAAAAGCATCTGCCCTCACTGATTTCGGAAGCGGCAGCTTTCTCGGACTTCCCAATCCGGCCTATATTCTTTTGCTGACTTTTGCAGTAACGGCAGTCTTCCTTAAATACAATGTTTTCGGAAGGATTGTAATCGCTATAGGAAGCAATGAGGAAGCCGTCAGATTGTCGGGAATAAAAACAGCTGCATACAAATTCAGTGTATATGCCATTGCAGGCAGTTTATCTGCAGTGGCTGGTATCATCACAACAGCAAGGACAGCTGTCGGATCTCCGGTAATGGGTATGGGAATGGAATTGGATGTTATCGCCACTGTTGTTATCGGCGGTGCGAGCCTTAGCGGGGGCAAAGGCTCGGCAATAAATACCCTTCTGGGAGTTCTGATCCTCGGAATGATCGGCAACATAATGAACCTTATGAATATCCCTGCATATTCACAGCAGGTCATAAAAGGACTGATCATCATCCTTGCAGTATTGCTCCAGCGGTTTCAGATAAGAGCTGAATGATTTACAACATATGCAACAATATTTAAAACTTAATCAGGAAAACCTTTTCCGGCTTCCGGCAGGAATAATGACCCCGGGATATGACAGGCGGCAGGTGAAAGCCGGAATTATCCACATAGGAGTAGGAGCTTTTCACAGGTCACATCAGGCATATTATACCGACCTGATACTACGGGATAAAAAAAACTCAAACTGGGGCATCTGCGGGATCGCATTGCTGGAATCGGATATGCGTAACTACACTGCCCTGGCAGCCCAGGACGGACTTTATACACTAACCGTTGCCAAACCTGACGGATCATCTGAAACAATGGTGCCAGGCTCTCTGATTGAATATATGTTTGCCCCGGAAAACCCTGATGCAGTGATTGAAAAGATCGGTAATCCGGATATAAAGATCATTACGCTTACAATCACCGAAGGAGGATATAATTTTAATACAGCCGGTGAGTTTCTGCTGAACGAACCGTCGGTCCAATGGGATATCAACCATCCCGCTCAGCCGAAAACAGTATTCGGATACCTGGCTATGGGATTAAAGCGACGGATGGAGAGATCGCTGAAAGGATTAACGATCCAGTCGTGTGACAATATCCAGAAAAACGGGGATCTGCTGAAGAGAATGCTTTTGTCATTCATTAAAGTGTCGGACCCAGGCCTGGTCGCCTGGGTTGAAAAGGAAGTCACTTTTCCCAACAGCATGGTTGACAGGATAACTCCCGCGGCAACTGAAACTGATACTGAATACATCAGGAATTCTTTCGGGATTGAAGACAGATGCCCTGTCGTTTGTGAACCATTCGTCCAGTGGGTTATCGAGGATAATTACGCACAGGGCAGGCCCGACTGGGAATCTGCGGGAGTTCAGTTTGCTGATGATGTGGCTCCCTTTGAAAAAATGAAGATCCGCCTTCTGAATGCCGGACATTCACTTCTTGGATTTTTGGGCGCTCTGCATGGTTATACATATATTCATGAAGTAGTGAATGATCCGGTTTTTGCGCGGCTGCTGCGTGATTTTATGGATAATGAGGTAACACCGGTTCTGGATGAAGTGCCGGGAACAGATCTGAGCAGATATAAGGACAGTCTGTTGGAAAGGTTTGGAAATCCAAGGATAAGGGATAGGGTTGCAAGAATATGCCAGCAAAGCTCGGCAAAGATCCCAAAATTCCTGCTGCCAACTATTCATGATCAGCTTCGGAGGGGGGCGCCGGTGGAGCGTTCAGCGCTGGTGATCGCTGCGTGGTGCAGGTATGCTGAGGGCTTCGGTGAAAATGGCAGCAAATATCAGATAGAGGATGAGATGAGCGATATCCTTCAGGAGAAAGCCATAGCTTCACATTTAAATCCTCTTGCTTTCCTTGAAATCGAAAAGGTTTTTGGGGATATCATCAGATCAGAAAGATTTACCAAAGCCTATTTGAGATCCCTGAATTGCCTGTATCATAAAGGAGCAGCAGCATGTGCCAGTGAATCAGTCGGCATTTCTTCTTGATCTGAAGGATTGAGTTCATATGTGAATCCTTTTTCCGACGCATTGACCAGGATAATCTTCAATATTATCAGGTTTGCAAGTATTGATTCAGCCCTGTATGGAGAGATGCGTGCTATTTTCCTGAATTTTGAAAGGGTTATCGGCCCTTTTTCCTTCAGATATTCCAGCAGCAGGTTTTCGGCTTTTCCAAACTTTACAAGAATTCCGGGGCTTTTTTCCTCTTTTCTCCAAACCTGAAGCAAAACCCTGTTGGCTTCCAGATTCTGATCATTATGCCTGAAGTAGGTTATCCATCTGCCGTTTTCATCCTTAACCTGATAAGGCCTGTGTTTTCCCCTGCTTACATCAACCTCGAGAATGGTCTTGTTTCCCGATGAATGCTGCCTTATGGTATAGGTTATTTCAGGCCTGCAATACAGATGGGCTGCGGTGTCGACCATATAGATCTCCTCATCGGTTTTTATTCCTGCTATGCTTCCGTTATCCCTCACTCCTATAAGTATCCTGCCACCGTCGCTGTTTGAAAAGGCGGAAAGGGTCCTGGCTATTTTCCTGCTGTCGGAGACACAGTACTTGAAATCAAGTTGCTGATTTTCTCCCCCCGATATCAGATCCCTTATATACCTTTCCATTTTTTCAGCTATTGTATGGATTTCAGCCTGAATACAATCCTAAAAATACAAAATCGTCAGACGCAAATAAAATATTCTTTTGCAGTCTGCGTCCGGGGTGGAAGATTCAAATTAGACGGGTATTATTTTTTAAGCGACTCAACAGCGTTATGCCAGTCATCTGCAGGTGAGCCTGATTCACCCCGGCTGATCCGGGCCTGATATAATTCGTATGCTTTCCTGCTTATTTCATCTTCACCGGGCATTTGACCGGCACCTTTTCTTCCAGGCTTTCTTCCAACTGTTGTTTTCCGGCCCGGACCTTTTGTGCTTTCAACTGATTTCGCTTTGCCTGCTGTTTTCTTTGATCTGGCGGCCGGTTTTACTTCTGATTTTTTCATCAATTTCAGTTTAAATTTTCAAAAATAAAAAGCGGTCAAATTTACTAAATTATTTATCCTTCATGCCGGAAGGTAAATATGACCGGCTAAAATGTTTCAACATTGTCTTAACAAAATTCAGTGACGTTTGTTTAATCCGCCTTCGCATAAAACTTTGGTTGGGGCGCTGGTCCGGGGTACATATCATTTAACTTCCGACAGTAAACATTTATTTACGAATAATTATCGATTCAGGTAAAATATTTTACCTGGATGGTAAAATATTTATTGTAAAACAACATGAAATATTGCAATTAGAAGATTTTGAAAACTTAGAAAGCAGATAAATTTAAAATTCCTTTTATACTTACCAGAAGCAACTAAAAGATGTAAATTGAAGAAAAATTAAATATCGATATGAAAGCAATTCTCATAGGAGCAACCGGTCTTGTTGGTAACCTGATACTGAAGGAGATCCTTGATGACAATCATTTTAGTGAAGTAAGGGTTTTTGTCAGGAAACCAACAGGAATTAGCAATCCCAAAATGGTTGAAATTGTAAATCCAATGACAGATATTGATGGTTTGTCCCAAAATATCAGAGGCGATGTTCTTTTCAATGCTATGGGGACGACATTAAGAAAAGCGGGCAGCAAAACGGAGCAGCAGAGAATTGACAGGGATCTGCCTGTGGCTTTTGCAAGGATCGCTTCAGGGAACGGGGCTAGGCTCATGCTTAATGTATCGAGTGCAGGGGCAAGCATGAAAGGCAATTTTTATCTCAGGACAAAGGCTGAGATGGAAAAGGGAACGGAAGAATATTTCCATGAGAATGTTTTCCATTTCAGGCCCAGCCTTCTTGATGGCAAACGCAAAGAGTTCAGGCTTGCGGAAAAAATTGCGGCTTTCATTATGAAGGCAATAGATCCATTGCTTACGGGCTCTTCCAAAAGATTCAGGAGCATGCCGGTGGAAAAACTTGCCAGGGCAATGGTAAACCTAAGTAAAAATCCTGCTGGCAGGGAACATATTCTGCATTATTCGGAAATAATGGGTTGTTTATAAAGATTCGTGTCTGGATGCGAATTTGTTAAATATTTGTCATTTCCCTGTTTTTCCGTCACATAATAGCCTGATAAGCAAGATTTAAGAAAGGATTTTCTTCTTTTCTATTGTTTTTATCCCCGTAAATCCTGAATTTTTTGCTTTCATAGAAAGTCCGTATTCCGTTTTTCCTTGTTATCAGAACCAGTTCTACCAATCCGCTTTCAGTGAACGGGACATTGAATTCACACTGAACTTCCCTATGCTGTCCAAGCTGTAGATCAGTATCCATTATTTTGTTGATCAGCAATTTACCCTGATCCTCCAGTCTTACTTCAATCTGGATGGAATTCCCTGAAAAGCAATCGTTGTATAATACCAGTGTCCTTTTAACAATTTCTCCCGTTTTGATTTCAGGATATTTATTGTTTCTAAGCGCTTCAATGCCAAGATCATCATAATCCTTATCAAACAGTGCTACCGGTGCAAAGCTGTTTTTAAGGTTTTCATGCACCGGAGCAACTGTATCGACCGACCAGGACCAGTCAAGAGTGTAAGGCATAATCTGGGAAACATTGATATACCTTAAACCCCTGCACCAGGTCCCATGCCACCATTCTTTGCCATCGGTTCTGCCGAACAGGAATTCGCCGATTCCCGTTGGTTTTGTCTTTGAGACCAGAGTATCCCAGCTGTATATGCTACCTTTCACGGTTTTGCCAACTCCTTCAGGATAATGATCGCTGTAAAAATCATCGCCCACATCAAAATCGCCCTCGGCGATCACCGGTCTGGTAGGATCCACGGCTCGAATACTGTCTGCAAGTGTTTTTATCTGTTTGTCGGAAAACCATTTAAGCCAGTCTCTGCCGATCTCATTTTCGGAGCTCCACATGATCACGGACGGATGATTCCTCCTGTCCCTGATCCAGGGTTTCAGCCAGGTGAGGGCATTCCTGAAATAAACCTCATTATTTGATTTGAGAATATAATCACGGGCATACATTGGCGATTCCTCAATTACCAGCAATCCGCGCTCATCTGCAATATCTATTATCCTGGCTGATGCAGGCTGCTGATGAAAGCGCACGCACTGAATATTCATTAATTGCAGTCTGTCAATCGTATGATTCCATGTTTCAGGTGAAATATACCTGTATCTTCCTGAGTTATACCCCTGCCCGTGAGTATTGATGCTGGTTCCCCTGAGGTTAAGACGGTGCCCGTTGAACAGGAGCTCTGTTCCTTCGATCCAGATTTCCCTGAAACCAAATCTCCTGATTTCATTATCAATGGATTCCGCTTTCTTATACCTTTCTTTTATCATTACAGATGAGAAAAGATTATACAAAACAGGATTTTCGGGACTCCATAATTCCGGATTATTCCAGGGGGATCTCACCCTGATTGTTCTTTTTTCTCCCGGAGTGAGAATAATTCTTTCACTGGAAATAATAAGGTCAGCTTCAGGTTCCTCCTTTGCACTTATCTCTCCCTTTATCTGTACCTCCTGTTTTTCACCTGACTGATTTACCAGATCATAATCGATGGTAATATCTTTTTTTCTCCATGATGTCTGAATAAAAGCATCTTCGATATATACCGTCCCGTAAGCCCTTAACCATGTGTCAAATATTATTCCCCAGCGGCTTTCATGTCCATACCATCCCACGGGCCATTGAGGGATACCATTTTCATCGGAAACAGGAGGATGGTTACCTCCTTTTACAACCACCTTAAGTTTGACTGTTTCTCCGGCCTTTGCCAGATTTGTAATATCAACTTTGAAAGGGGTCCATCCGCCGACATGTTTCAGAAGGAACTTTTCGTTCAGGTAAACATCGGCAATATGATTTATCCCTTCAAATTCGATTTTGATTATTTTATCTTTCCATGTTTCAGGAATTTTCATCTCCCGTTCATAAATACCGGTACTTGTGGACGGGACAGTTACCTCACGTGTAACTTTCTCTCCCCGGTCATTTTCAAATTCCCTTTGTACTTTTTTGGTAAATCCGGGTGCTGCATCCCAGAATTCGGGAACTGGGATAGTTGTTTTTTCTCCTGTTTCCGTTGTAAAATTCCATATCCCGTTCAGCGACAATTGTTCGCGCAGGGCAGGAGCCTGAGATAAGCCGGGCAGGACTTTCGGCAGGATCATTATGATCACGGTAAATGCAGTGAATCTGGTCTTATTCATTTGAAATGGTTTTTACCAAATTTAAGATTTTATTATTTCTATTCCTGCCTGAATGGCACTATGGCAGATATTATTACAAAAACCTGAATTTACTTGACTTTTGCTTTTCTCTCCCGTAACTTTGATATAATCAGGTTCTCTAAAAACTCTTTTTCAAACAAGGATAAAAGCGCATCAGGCTTGGAAGTTTAATCTAAATAACGTGAACCTATGAAGACAATAATCAATGCATTCCTGGTGTTCCTGTTTTTAGTACTCTATGTGATATGCCCGGGATGCAAAAAGGTAAAACTGCCCTCCGTGGAAACGGTCCAGATAAGCGATATAACGGAAAATGCAGCTGTTATTAATTACAAGATCACCGAAGATGGCGGAGGATCAATAAGTTATCATGGAGTTTGCTGGGATTTAAGTACGGATCCCACAACTAACCTCACAACTAAAACTATTGAACAGGGTGGCCCTTACGGAAGTTCCTACGGGGAATACTGGGCTTCAATTACAGGGCTCGAATTTGGCAAAACTTACCATGTAAGAGCTTATGCGACCAATCCGGCAGGAACCTCCTATGGCAAGGATTTAACTTTCAGCACCAGGACCATCGGTCCTCCGGCAGGAGTTAAAACAAAATCCGTTTCAGCCCTGGGATCCTGGGCAGTAATTTCAGGAGGCAGCTTCACTTCTGTGGGAGGATCATCAGAGGTTGAATGCGGGCTTTGCTGGGATTTAGTACAAGGGCCAACTACCGGATCAAACAAGATCTTTTATAATTCCTCTGATGTATTCTCATTTACAAGCATAATGACAAACCTTGCTCCCAATACCACTTATTTTGCCAGAGCCTATGTTTCCAATCCCGCAGGAACAGTTTATGGCAATGAGATCTCCGTAACAACAACATCAAATGTGACCGATGTAGAGAACAGGACATATCATACAGTCAATATCGGCACGCAGGTGTGGCTTATGGAGAATCTTGCCACGACAAAATTCAATGACGGCAGTCCCATCCCTCAGATTACCAGCCAGCCAACGTGGGACAACCTGTCCACTCCTGCTTTCTGCTGGTTTAATAATGAAAAGCCACTGGCAGATGACTTCAGGGGTGCACTTTATAACTGGCATGCAGTTAATACAGGTAAACTTTGTCCGGCAGGCTTTCATGTTCCTACCATTGATGAATGGAATGCTATGACGGAATATCTTGGGGGATCTGCAGCCGCAGCCGGGGAAATGCTGAAGCCTAATGAAATGCAATGGGGAGATGTTGAATACGGTGTTATCAGCGACAGTTGTCTTTTCTGGGGAATTTTATGCGGGACAAGGGATACCATTGTCGGATTTCAGGGACTTACCGGATGCGGAATATATGAGACTTCCCATTACTGGTCATCAACTCCCGAAGGAACTTCACAGGCATGGGCTTTTGTACTTTATATGGGAAGTACTGATAAACATGAATTCAGCCGGAAAAACGGTTATTCAGTGAGATGCCTGAAAGATTGAAACAATTTCCCTGATGACGGAGCAAACACCAATCCTGAAAGCCCTTAACATCCGGAAGTCATTCGGGAGAAACAGAGTGCTTAAAGGGATCGACCTTGAACTTTTTCCCGGAAAAATATACGGGATCGTAGGTGAGAACGGAACCGGAAAGACAACATTATTGAATATCCTTGCCGGATTCTGGAAACAGGATGAGGGTACCATTAATATCAGTTGCTCCATGGGTTTTTGTCCCCAGTCACCTTTTCTTTTTTCCAATCTTACCGTGAATGAAAACCTGAAATTGTTTGAACTTGCCTACGGCCTGAATTGCGAAACCGGGGACGAAAAAAAGTCTGAATACAGGGAATCATTGATCAGAACTTTCAAACTTCAGGATTACGGCAGATGCCAGTGCTCAAAGCTTAGTGAAGGCACCCGCCAGAAGCTGAATCTGGTCGTTTCTCTTTTGCATGATCCTGATCTTTTATTGCTCGATGAACCCTATTCGTCGTTTGACTGGGATACTTATTTGATGTTCCGCGATTTTTCTGAAAGCCTGATCAGTCGGGGAAAGACCATTCTGATCATAGCTCACTTTATTTATGATAAAAGTAAACTAGATATGATCTGGGAATTGAAGAATGGATTGCTTACATGCAACTGAAAAAGATATCATATAACCTCAGGCTTCTTTTCCTGGAAACATTCAGAAGCAGGATAACCTTGCTGCTTCTGATACTTTTACCGGCTGTTTTTTACATCATAGCAATTTATACTACCAGTACTGTCCCGATCCTGATAAAAATAGCCTCTGCTCCGGGGAATGGGGTCTTCCTGATTGAGCCAAGGGAAATAGGGCTGATCTATATAGGTCTGGCAGCAACCGGATTCATCGCATCATTCTTTGCCATGAACCTTATGCAAAAGAACACCATGGCCAAAAAGAGGCAGATATTGTGCGGTTACACCATATTTGAACTCTGCCTTTCCAAGTTCCTGCTGATTCTGACTGTTGTCATGTTACTTGGGATCTATACCTCATTACTGGGTATTATTCTGATGGATCCGAAGCATATCCCCGGCATCGTGCTTGGATACATTCTTTGCGGGTTTGTCTATGGTTCATTCGGGCTTCTGGCTGGCGCTGTCTTTAATCGCGAACTTGAAGGGATACTGGTCATTGTCCTTCTGGCAAATCTCGATATAGGATGGCTGCAAAATCCAATATTCTATGCTGCAGCGCCCGGCAAGATGATTATAAAGTATCTGCCCGGCTTCAATCCGTCACAGGTGGCAATTGTCTCAGCCTTCACCGATTTTACGGCAGGCCGGCAGGTACTTCTCAGCCTTATGTACGGATCGCTTTTTCTTGTCATATCAATGATAATCTTCGGAATAAAGATGAAAATGCTGTCAGGATCCAGATCCTGAAGGCGTAAACCACTTGGACAGATTGACTAATTAATAATCATTATACCAGACATCCAGATTGAAGCCGGTTTTCAACATATTCAGGCATAAAAAGTTCAGGCTTGAAAAACTCTACTGTGACTCGGTTGATGATTCAGGCAACTGCTTCATCGTTTACCTGGCAAAGCTTGATTGCCGGTTTGTCAGTTTCTGTTATTCAGGGCTTATCCATATTGACGGGAAAGGCTTTGTAACCGGAAGTTCATCTTTTAAAGGGATCGCTATCCCGGGTGGAAAAATATTGAAAATTAATGTTGAAGAACCGGAAATCGAAGGGACATGGAAAAGTACTGATTCTCCGCTTGTTCGCACACTGCTCAGGGATGAGGATAATGGCGATCTGATCTGGAACTGTCATCATCCAAAAGCGGCAACTGAGATAAGATATGACAACATGCTTTATAAAGGCAAAGGCTATGCTGAAACGCTTGTTTTGCCCATGATGCCTTACAGGTTGCCGGTTGATGAAATAAGGTGGGGACGTTTTCTATCAGATGCAACAACTGTCATATGGATCTGCTGGAAGGGAGCCAGGCCTCTTAATATACTGTTCCTCAACGGTTGCGAGTATTCTGATGCTGAGTTTTCAGTGAATGGAATAACATTCGGTGAAAAGCTTTTCCGCCTGAGTTTTTCTGAGGTCAGAATAATCAGAAAAGGCACATTTGACGATCTGTTTCCGGGAAAACCAATCCTTAAGTTTATCATCGGGAGAAGGATACTGAAAAGCATGGAAACCAAGTATATTGCAAAAACAACCTTCAGCAGGAATTCAATTTTTACTGCATCGGGATGGTCAATTTATGAAGAAGTAATATGGAGAAGATAAAACATCTGACTGCGAAGACTTTATATGGCACGCTGTTTGTGGCGGCAGTTCCGCTTTTTCTTGTTTTATGGGCTCATTATACGGAGGAGGTTGTAAGTTTGCCGGTTCCTTTAAGCAGATCATTTGGTTACATACTGATAGTTGCAGGTTTTTCGGTACTTGTCATTGGAATTTATTATATCATGACGGTCGGGAAGGGCCTTCCCATGAATGCCTTCCCTCCTGAAAAGTTCGTTAAGAGCGGTATTTATAGTGTTTTAAAGCATCCGATATATACCGGAGCCGTACTGATAAGCTTTGGAGTGTCAGCAGCAGCGCAGTCAGCATCCGGATTCTGGCTTGTGAGCCCTGTGTTTGTTTTGCTCGTTACAGCCTTTGTTACCGGATTTGAGAATGAACGCACATTGGCCGTTTTCGGGCCTCAGGATTATAAAACTTTCTTTTCACTACCGGATGATTCGGATGAAAAACCGTCAATATCCGACAGGATCACAACTTATGTTTTTGCTTGTCTGCCGGTTATTATCCTGTTTTGGATGATCAGGTATAAAGGAGCTTCCGCCGACTCGCTTCCCGTAAGGCTTGATTTTGAAAAAGCATGGCCGGCCAGTGAAGTTTCTGCTGTGTTATTTTTGTTCACATTTATTCCATTCCTGATAGTTCCCATCGTTGCTAAAACAAAACAATATCTGAGGAATTATACAGGTGATATGCTTTCTGGTTCGATCGCAGCCGGACTCCTGTACTTTGTATTTCCATTATCTGTTGAACGGATTGATTTTACGCCTCAGACATTTGCAGGAGGACTGATCATGTCATTGCGGCAGCCTGGAGTTGTCGATGGGGCATTAGCCGGAATAAGTATATTTTGTACGCTTATTCCCTTAAAATATCTTGCGCCTGTTTCAGGATATAAAAGTCTGATCTGGTATTTTACTGCAGCACTGTTTTTGTTTTCCGGGATCACCTCCGGAAACTATTCTCTGATTTCTTCCGTGGCAGGATTGTTGATTTTCATTCTGATAATATTCAGGACAGAGATCTGGAATTCCGTAAGGATGTTATCGGAAAGAATTGCCAACAGCTGGAAGGAATGGAGATTCGGTCCCCTAAGGATTATCAACCATGGCTTTTATGGAGGTGCTTCGGGTTTTGCCGGGATGCTGATCGCAGGATCATTTCTGGGGAAGGAGGTTTTTGCAGGGTTTGTTGTGATAGTAGCCATGATAGTCGGCGCCGGACTATGGGCGCAGGTTATTGAAGGTTCCTCAAAACTTTTAAGGCCATACGGGTACTATGGAGGGCTCCTGGGCGGGATTATCGCCTGTGTGTTGGTATCACTTCTTACGCCGGTGCATTTCTTTTACATCCTCGGGGCTTTTGCCATGGCGGCGCCGTGGATACAGTGCTTCGGGAGGCTCAGATGCCTTGTCCAGGGATGCTGCCACGGCAAACCATCCGGAAGCGGGATAGGTCTGAGGTTTGATCATCCCAAATCAAGGGTAATCAGGATTTCAGGATTGAAGGGAGTCTACCTTCATCCCACGCAGCTTTATTCGGTCGGAACAAACATTGTCACGGGGCTGATCCTGATCAGGCTTTACAGTCTGGGGATGCCTTCTGCCTTTATCTGTGGCATCTATATGATACTTAACGGCACGGGGCGTTTTGTTGAGGAGGCATTCAGGGGCGAGGCACAGACGCCATACTGGCTGGGGATGAGGATCTACCAGTGGATAGCGATTGCCGCTATTCTGACGGGGATTGTCTTTACACTCTTTACCGGAACGGGACCGCTGGTATTCAGGGCTAATATTGAGTCATTGTATCTGGCGGTCATTTCAGGGATTATAGTCACATTCGCCTCAGGAGCGGATTTTCCGGAATCGGACCGCCGGTTTGCGAGGCTTACGAGCTGAGTGATCTGTTGAATAAATATTTTAATCTTGCTGTCAGATCAGATCTGACTTTTTACATCAGGAAAATTCAGTTAAGAACTTTCACAAAGACACACAGAGAAGTCACTAAGAACCATAGAGTTTGAGAAATTGTCCTTTGTGGAACTTTGAGGTTCTCAGAGGCCCTCAGTGCAAGTTCTTAAAAGTATTTCAGTTCTGTCCAACTCTTTAGAGATACCAAAATGTATTGTTACGTGGTTGAGCCATACAGCCAGGTAAAGATTAGATACCTGAATGACTTTAAATGTATTGGTCAATTAAAACTGATGTCTGATCAAAAAATTTGGCAGCTTCATCAAATATCATCTTAGCCTGATCAAAATATGTTGGAGAAGCTTCCGATCGGATGTAACTTTAATATTCAGTTAACAAAATGCACACCTGAACCAAACCAAAAACATTTATGAAAAATTTTTTGTTATTCTGGGTCAGGTTCCCTAAAATTTTTACGGGAATCCTGGTAGCGGTAATTCTTTTCGGGTGCCAGAAGGACTATTTCGAGACGAATACTGCCGGATCTGAGTCATTGTCGGCCTCTGCGGTGGCTGTGAATCCTGAAACCAATTTCATGGTTATTACAAAATCTGAAACGCTTCCATCAGATTTTGAGTCGAAGCTCGCCGCCTATGGCGAGATTGTAAATACCATTCCTGAGATAGGGGTGGTAGTTGTTAAACCCAAGGTTGCAAATTTTGCTACCAAAGTTGCAAAGCTCACACAGGTTAAGGGTGTGGTGCCTGATTATAAAGCTAAGTGGCTTGATCCGGTTAAGTTTGTTCCGGAAGCAAATCCGCCAAGTATTGGAGATGATGAGGACTGGTTCGGAATACAATGGGGTATGGATGCCATTGATGCACCTGAAGCATGGAATGCGGGATACACAGGAGAAGGAGCAACGGTATTCATACTTGACAGTGGTATTGATGCTGACAATCCTGATCTTGCTCCAAATCTTAATACTTCATTATGTACATCTTTTGTTCCTAACGAAGAATATAATGTCGCTGATTATCATTATGATGAGGATTTAGATGAAGATGTTTGCGCATATTTTAACCATGGCACCCATGTTGCAGGAATAATAGCTGCTGCAGATAATACTTGGGGAGTAATTGGTGTAGCTCCTCATGCTGAAATTGTTGCTGTAAAGGTCCTTTCTGAGTTTGATGGTTCTGGTGAGTTCAGCTGGGTAAATTCAGGTATTGTTTATGCGGCCAATAATGGTGCTGATGTGATAAATATGAGTCTGGGTGCTACCTTGAACAGAAATGGTTGGTTTTTAAATGATGATGACGAATGGGAAAAAGTACCGGCTGTAGTTTTACAATATATAATTCTTGCACAGCAAAGGGCAGTGAATTATGCAATAAGAAAAGGCTCTGTCATTATTGCTTCTGCAGGAAATGATGAAATGAACGCAGATGGAAATGCAGCATGGTTCAAATTACCGGCTGACTGTGAAAATGTTTTGGCAGTTTCAGCAACTGCTCCGGATTATTGGTACAATTCTGTAATAAATGGACTAGTACCAAATTTAGATATCCCAGCTAGTTATACCAACTATGGTAGATCTCTGGTTGACCTTGCAGCACCCGGAGGTGATTATGACTTTTACAACTCAGCAGGATGGTTTTATGATATGATATTAAGCTCAAGTGCTGGAACAAGCACATGTGAGTATCCTTTTTACTTTGCTGCCGGTACCAGCATGGCTGCTCCCCATGCATCAGGTGTTGCCGCTCTCATCATTGGTAAAAATGGTGGAGATATGAATCCGGTGCAGGTGACTCAACAGCTGCTTCAGACTGCTGATAATATAGATGGTACAGGGGTTACCTCTTATTTCGGACATGGCAGGGTCAATGCCTACAGGGCTGTAACGGAATAAAACATATTTTATGTAATCCTAAAGCTTTTAGGATTGGCTATACCAATAAAAATGAAGAGGCTGTATCAAAAGACCTTTGGGTAACTTTGTGTTACCCTTTGAGGACCTTTGTGGTTAAGCCTAAGTCGCTGAACCACAAAGTATCACAAAGGCAGGCACAAAGTCCGCAAAGGTTAGAAAACCAATAAGAAGGACTTTTGATACAGCCTCTTCTGATTGTAACTATAACAAAGGTGGTTTCTATTTTGAATCTATCATTATTTCAGGAATTGGGTTAAAGGCACACTTCAACTAACAGAACCAATTGCATAAACCTTCTTTGCCCTGACCTTTATAAAATCGTTTATTTCATGTTCAACGTTTTTATTCCGGCTGAGCCGGTTTCGGCCGATATCGGCCACGGCACGCAGTAATTCGTCTATGTCTTCCTTTGTGTTGCCTATTCCAAGACTTACCCTTGCCAGCCCGGGGAATTTGATAACAGGGAACAGAATGGCCATCAGATGCTGGAACCGTTCCAGAAACGGACCTACGCCGACCAGATGCTTGATCAGTATATGTGCACAATGACAACCATATCTGATCCCTATACCCCTTCTTATGGCAAGCTCTTTTGCAATCTTGTCGGCAAAAATGCCATTGAGGCTGAATACTATCACACCACCTTTATGATCAAACTGCGGCGATTGCGGATCAGTAAATCCGTACAGCTGAATACCCTTTATTTCAGACAATCCCTGAATTGTTTTGGCTGTAAGGATCCTTTCCTCCTCCCGGATAAGATCAAGGCCGACCCTCAGCAAAAGTACCATTGCTTTTCCTAGTGCAGCAATACCTGCAACATTTTCCTCACCTGACTGACTTTTTTGTTTAAGCTCGTCAAAGCTGAAATTAAGTAACCCTTTTTTCGCAACGAGCACTCCGGTTCCAAAAGGGGCATAAACCTTATGACCTGAGAAGGCAAGAAAATCAATTCCCCAGCGATCCATTTCAGTTCTGCGATGGGCTACCAGCTGTGCTGCGTCAACCAACAGCTGTGCCCCGTACTTGTGCGCTAAACGGCTTATCCCTTCCAGATCATTGAATACACCGAGCACATTTGAAGCACCACTGACTGCCACAAGCCTTATGCGTTTTTTACCGTGCTGATTAAGCTGATTATATGAATTCAGTAAAGAGTCCAGTTCATTAAGATCGATCAAACCATCCGGACTGATCTGCATCCTTAAAAGCGTGCTTCCTGATAACATTCTCCAGGGAAGATCATTCGAGTTATGTTCAAGCATTGTGTTCAGCACAACTGTTTCATCCTCCTTCACTTGATCCAGACTTTCAGCTACCAGGTTTATTGCTTCGGTTGTATTGGATAAAAATATGACCTCATGGTCATTTCTGCCGGCTCCGACCAGTTCAAGACAAATAGATTTTACTTCCTTAATGATCTCTTTATGAATCCTTTCTTCCTGCCTCCACACCTGGCATACAGCTTTCCAGACGGGAGCAAGCGCCTGTGTGCTGGCGCCATTGTCCAGATTAATATATTGTTTGATTCCTTCCATTGTCGGAACCCTTGTATTTAGACCAATAAGGGTTTGCCTGAGCTTTTCAAGCAAATCCTTACCTGAGAATTTATCGAATTCGTCACGATATAAAATATCAAACGACGAAAGTTCAGTTGTTTTACCGTCATCCGGCCTGTCTGTGTCATTGCGTTTTATAAGCTGCAGTGCACGGGTAAAAGCTATGATATTGATTATCGCCGGAGTCCCTGCCTCAAACTTTTCGGGAGCTTTAGCCCATACAATCCATTTTGGTGCAATCAATCTGGTAGTTCCTCCTCCGGCCTGAAAGGGAATTCCTCCGGGCAGTGCCTTTCTTTCAACAGCAAGCACATCAACACCAAGAGGTAATCCTATATCGCGGCTTGATAATAAATGATAACTGTCTTTTTTCAGTTTGGATGCAAAAATCTTTGCCCTATCCGGACTGCAAAAAATTACCACATATTTATTTTTATCAAGCTCCAGATAATTCAGTATGATTTCCCTGGCCTGTTCAAATAGATGTGTGGTGACCATAGAAAAATGGCCGCTACCCCGATGGACATTGGAATAAGTCTCAAGTGTTGCATAAACAGCATCCTCGAGGTGATCAAAGAAATTTACCCTATTACTGACCGTTTCATCCGGATAAGTTTCAGGATTTTTTGACAGACCCATTTTTTATGTTTTTATTTATACAGGATCCGACTAAATTAATTGATTTTTAGCTAAAACAATTATTTTGCAGATATTGAAATATATGTCGCTCCAACGGGGCTCATAAAAATTCAGCTTCCGCTGTTTAACAGCTGCAGCAGCTCATCAAGCTTCGGAGAGAGTATAATCTCAGTCCTTCTGTTCCTTGCCCTGCCTTCCGGGGTATCGTTTGTTGCCTTTGGTAAGAACTCCCCCTTGCCGGAGGCAGTTAACCTCGTCGGAGCTATTTTGTGATCGACGGTTATTATCCTTACGATAGACGTTGCACGGGCTACACTCAGATCCCAGTTGTCCTTGTAAACGGCAGTTTTTATCGGCACATTGTCCGTATGCCCTTCGACAAGGATATCTATATCGGGATTCTTGTCAAGTACCCCGGCAAGCAGCTTCAGGGCTTCCCTGCCCTTATCCTCAACTGCCGCACTGCCTGATTTGAACAATAATTTGTCGGACATTGACACATATACCTTGCCGTTCTTTATATCGACCGACAGTTCATCGGAATTAAAACCCAGAAGGGCATTTCTCAGAGTGCTGTTCAGCCTTTTGTTTATCTCATCCTGACGATCAATGATCTTCTTCATCTCGTCAAGAGTCTTCTCCCTCTCGGAAAGAAGCTTTTCCTTTGCATTCAGCTCATCTGACTTATCCCGTAGAGCCCTGTTAAGCTTGTCAGTCTGAGAGAGGTTTTCATTGATCAGGTTTTCATACCTGGCCTGCAGTTCCTGGTTCCTCCCGGAGAGAGCATTGTGTGCTTCATTAAGGTCTTTGTGCTCTGCTGAAAGTTGGCTGAGATCATTCTTTAAAGTTGCAATTTCTTTTTCCTTTGTGTCAATCATCAGGCATAAGGCGTCCCTTTCATTGACTACCGTTTTCAGGTTTTTACTCCAGGTGATGGGCTTTTGGGCTGGCCTTGCCTCTCCGCACCGGTAAACCGGAGCACAGGCATTGGCAAACATTACCAGGATAAAAATAAAAATGGGGTAAACTGGTTTTGTCATAATTTCCTGTTTTATTGGTTTCTATTATATAAACGTTATAAAAGCAGGATAATTACTTATCAGTCTGATATCAGCGGATCAGAATGGACTGAAACTGGATTGAACCTGAGTGGTTTTCCCGCAGATAGCGCAGATTTACGCAGATAATGATAATACCAAAAACCAAAAAATTGTATGTATGTATTTCCCGCAGTTAACGAAGATTTACGCAGAAGTTAATAAAGTAAGGGCCAGCATATTTGAATTGAAAGAGGTCTGCCCCTGATCAGGTGGTATCCTTTTACTTTACAAGTACCTCTGTTGTACCTTTATCCAGGTCAAAACAAATTACAGAACCTGATTTATCAGCAAACCAGGTATTTGATTTAAGCAAAGAAGGATCTTTTATCCTTGCCAGGGGAATGATTTCAGACTTTGGATTTTTAACTGAGACTGACCTGGCAGCTGAATCTGTTCTGACAGTAAATCCCGGAGCCGAAAACGGAGCTTTCAGGATCACTTTGCTTTTCTCTGCTTTAATTGTTGTCAGTTCCCTTGCTGCCCAGTAGCGGGCAATTTCGCTAAGCTTCATCCATCTGAGATTGGTGTATTTCTGATCCAGCCTTCTTTTGACCTCTTTAAGGATATTGAAACCTGCCTTTTCGCCATTAAAGTAAATCCCCGGCCAGTGGCAGACCATAACCGCCGGTTCTCCGCGGTTAATTACATCGATAAGTCTGCCCGACTGCAGGTCCTCACTTATCATCAGGCCTGCATCTCCTTTATTTAGTCCGTCCCAGTCTCCGAACCAGTCCTCGGTGCACCCGATGATTGAAACGACGCATTCCGGATCATTACCGTCGAGGCCTGAAGGATATAGCACCCTTGGGGCCACGCTTTTTTCTTTTTCGGTGAAAAGGTCTCTGAAGTAATGGGGTATCTCAGCTCCATATACATCCTTTACTGCATCCAGGGTGCCACGGGCAAGATTATCCTGGTTGCGGCTTCCGTATCCTCCCGGTGTGGTGATGCCTTCACATGGCAGTCCGGCCTCTTTCAGGACGGCAAGGGCATAAGCCTGGTAAGCGGCCAGTTCGTCGGCGCTCTTGTTCTGGCTCCATTCCCAGTTCTCCATAAACTCAGGCACGGGATAGGGGTAAGGCCTGCCTGTTTTAATATCTATGACCCTGGTATGACTCACCATTTCGGGGTGAATATCCCAGTTCGGAATAATGATCTCCCTTACAAGGTTGAGGCTCTCTTCAAGTTCTTTTTTTGTCCAGCCCGGTATGAACCTGTTCACCCACCCGGTGCAGGCCGGATAAGGAACTATGCTGTACTTTCCTTTTACACCGTTTTCAATGCTCCATTCACCGAATTCCCTTACAAAACTGTCGGGGATCTCCCTTGGCAGCTTCCTCCAGTCCTGTTTATACTGTGAAGGGAATACCTCACCGAACTGGGGTATTCCGAAATGTGCCATATTAACCAGGCAGGTCGAATCGTCTATTATCAGGCTCACAGGTACCCTGTTGAAAGGATTAAGCACTTCAACCTTAACCGGACGCGAGCCAGGCATGCCATAGGTACCGGTGGCAAGAGCCATGCCCCCAAGTCCGGCACTTTTTACGAACATTCTTCTGGAGTATTTCAAGGTTACTGGTCTTTTAAATTCTAAATAAAGATATTAAATAGAATCTATCCCTGAACCTATATGTGATTTTCAGTTGCACTGAGGAGCACCGGAAATAAAAAAGTCGCACATAGTAAATAATAATCACTCTGTGCGACTTTGTGAATTTCCCCGGCCCTCTGGGTGCAGGCTCTCAAAAAACCGGATAAGTATCCATAGAGATTATTTTTTAACTGTTTTTTCGTAATTATCGCAAACGCCGTTCTTATCAGAATCAACATAAAACCTGCCGCCGGGGGCCTGACCTCTGCCCTGTCCCGGGCCTAGTCCGCGTCCCTGTCCCGGCCCCAAACCGCGTCCCTGACCGGGCTGCAGCCCGCGCCTGTTACCGGGTCCGGTTGCGTTCATCATCCTGCGCCCTCCGTTCCTGTAATAATTGCCTGGTCTTTCGAAATTATCGCAAACCCCGTTATTATTGGAATCAATATAAGCGCCTCTGTTCACAGATGCATTGCTTTGCTGCGCCTGACCTGACTGTGTATTCTGTGCATTCACTAATGCAGCCAATACAAAAAATGCCAGAATTGTGATTAGAAGTTTTGTTTTCATTTTTAAAAATTTAAGATTAAGAATTATTTATTATTAAATTGTCTTCCCCTGCCTCTTCCCTGTTGTAATCCCCTGCCATATTGACCCATGCCGCGTTCATTGATAAACATTGCCCCGAACATTTCATCAAGTTTTTCTTTCTGCTTTGCATCGCATATACTACTTACCTCAATATAGTAACGGTAGGTAACTTTTTTAAGGTCGGAGTGCATAAGACCGATTGAATCGGCAAATGAGTCGAGTTTTTCACGATCAGGATTCTTTTCTGACATTTCAGAGAACATGCTTTGCCTCAGCCGGTTCAGATCATTATTTATATTCCAGACCTGTTCCCTGAATTCCGGATTGATCTGCCCGAATCTTTCCATCTGCTCTTCGTCAAGATCCAACTCATCACTGAAGTATCCACCGCTGTATCTGAACGATGCTGTCTGTAACTGATTTCTGCCGGTATCTCTTACAGTTATTTCCTTTTCGCTGCGTTTCCGGTTATAAATTACCGTTGCTACAGTTGCAATATTCATAACCGCCAGCAGTGCGATTATCCAGATCAACCAGCTTTGTCTTTTTTCCGGTTTCATAGGTCCTGCTGTCATTCGTTTGAGAATAGATCAATGTTCTCAAGGCTTGCATCATTGATAAGGGCAAATTCCGCCGGTATTGTCATGATTTTTTCTGAAGATCCGGAAAGATTACCAAGCATTACCCCGATAAAAATAGCTGCTGCCATTGATATTGTTACCAGGGCAGGTTTGAGAATGCGCCTGACAAAAAAGTCGGGCGATTTTTCCTGTTCATTCAGGTTCTGAAGATGAGCCCTGATCCTGGTCGCAAGATACGGATCGGGATTGATAACCTTTTCCCAGTCGATTACTTTATCAATTAAATCCTGTACTCTGTAAATGCCTGCACATGATTTACATTCTTCAAGATGGTTTATGATCTGCGTCATCAGACCGGAGGGCAGTTTTCCATCCTGAAAGGAATCAATTTCCCGTTTACATTGCTGGCAGTTCATTTTCTGATTTTTATTATTAGAAACAAAACCTGTGATTTTCCTTCGCTCCTGTTAATGATTTTTTTTGATCCGGCCCGATATTATTTCCCTGAGATTCTTTTTTGCACGCTGCAGCAAGGATTCCACAGCTCCTTCACTTGTTTTCATTATTTCAGCTATTTCTCTCTGGGGAAGGTCGTCATATTTGCTAAGCACAATGGCGATCCGTTGATTTTCAGGCAGGCTGTCGAGTGCTTTTCTTACCAACTCGGCATTTTCATTCTGTATCATTATGTCCTCAGGATCTGTTGAATCAATAGCTGACAGGAATATTTCCCTGTCAGCCTCCGGGGTGTTTTCAAAAAGCCTGAAAATCTTTTGTAGAGGAGATTTTCGTGTTTTATTAAGGCATGCATTGAGGGTTATTCTGTAGAGCCAGGTTGAAAAGGCGGATTCACTTTTAAATCCTGCCAATGACAGGTATGCCTGAATAAAAATTTCCTGTGTCAGATCGTCGGCTTCATCCTTGTCATGCAAAAAACCCATAGCCGTCCTGAACACTGATTGCTGATAACGTTCTACAAGAAGCCGGAATGCATCTTTGTTTCCTTCGAGGATGTCTTTTATTATTTCATTATCAGTCATGCTTAATTTTTACATATAATTTTATTACCCGTACTTCAGGATGCCTTTTTTTGATTCAGCCGGTGGACGGATTATAAATTCACAGGCAGCGTAAAATAGCGGTGCAGTTCAGTTCAGCTTAATAAGCTCACTTTCGCCAAAGGCGGTGCAATCCTCGCATTTGTAGTGGTTTTCCAGGCCCTGAATGAGTTTATAGCATTTCCTGCACCTGTACCAGTCTTTGTCAAGAAGGTAGTTGCCACCTTCAATGTTGACAGCTTTTCCTTCCACAAATGATTTAGCAATTACCCTGAGTGCCCTGTTGTATATACGAGTGAATGTGGGCCGCGAGATATTCATCTGCTTTGCAGCGACATCCTGGGGAAGCATTTCATAGTTTACGAGCCTCAGACTCTCGTATTCCTCAAATTTCAATCTCACCGATTCCTTTACGCACGACTGCATTCCAAAGGGACGGAAACCCTTCATTTTCGGAGGATTGATAATCTTTCTTGCTTTACGCGGACGGGCCATTTTTTTTTGAATTGAAGAAAGCTTTAATATCGGGATAAATAAGATATCCGAAAAAGAGTGCCGACAAAGCTAAGATTATTTTCCCGGCAAGGCAGAAAGGACCGCAATAGAATTCGTCACCCAGTCCGAAAAGGCAGGTTGTGCAGCCGAGCAATGCCATCAGAATGTAATCAACCAGCAAAATCAGGGGAAGCACCAGGAACACTTTTAATAAAAGAGATGCCTTCATAACTTATGTTTTTTGTAAATATAATGAACCTGCGTTCAAAATACAAATAAAAGTCATGTAAAGCATTCAGGTGATGATCATGACCCGGTATTTTTCAGTTTTTTTGATTTCCCTCCTCACTATGGCAGGTCCCATATGCCGGCTGCCCTTTCCAGTTCAATAAGGGCCGAGGTATAGCTGAACAGCGCATCAAGCTGGTTTAGCTGAAGTTCGATATAGGTACGCTGTGCATTCAGTACATCGATCAGTCCGCTTTCGCCCTGCTGATATGAATAGATCCTTCCCTCAAGTATTTTCAGGGCATCTTCAGCCAGGCCCTTGTTATAATGTTCCACTTTTTTGCTTTGGGCAACATAATTGTTGTAGGCCTGTATAACCTCTGAGATAATTTGAAGTTCTGTCTCCTCATATATGGTCTGGCTTTGTTTTACTGCCAGATCTGCGGCTCTGAGGGATCCTTTGTTCAGGCTTGAGAATTTCAACGGGAAGCTTACTCCGGCTGTTAATCCGTTATATGCCGGAGCCGGGGCAATTTCATTTTTTACTATCGAATTATACGAGTATCCCGTCTCCAGGTTGAATTCAAATGCCCTGTCAGCCCTTATCAGATTCATGTTCTTTTCTGAGACTTCCCTGTTCTTTACTGCAACCATAAGGTCGGCGCGCTTATTTATTGCATTGTCGACAAGTTCATTCAGTCTGAAGTCGTATTGTTTTACAGGAAAGTTTTGAGAAGGGATATCGAGGGTATCCCTGAATTTTTTACCCTGCAGAAGCATCAGGTTCAGCGATGAATTCTGAAACTCCGCAAGGCTCTGATACACATCTGTCAGTTGCGAGCGTGCTTCGAGTGATGACTGAAGGGCGTCGAGCCCCGTGGCCTCACCGCTGGCCAGCCTTATACTGTCGGCTCTTGCGAGCTCTGACAATTGCTTGTATATATCCTGCTGAAGACTGAACAGTCGCTGATCCCTCAGGGTGGAAAAATAACTTAATGCTGCATCAGCCCTCAGATTGTGAAAGAATGCATCGAGTACCAGCTCCGACAGTTCATACTGTGATTTTGCCAGTGCTATATTTGCCCCTCTCCTGTTGCCTGTATTTACAGGGTAACTTAATCCGGCTTCAAACGACTGTCCCATTTGAAGTTTTCTGTCTTCGTTGTATCCGTAAGTCATTCCCAGCTCAGGATCAGGGAAGACCTTTGAGGCTTTAAGCTCTGCTTCTGCCATGCTGACATTGAACTGACCCGCAATGTAACCGAGGTTCCCTTTTACAACTCCCGAAAGAAAGCCTGCAAGGGAAACCGGATTGCTTTTGTAGGGAATTTCCTGCTGGGCCTGCAATATTTCAAGGTTTGAGGCAAGAACTAAAGTGCAGCAAATTATTGTTATTAATTTTTTTCTCATGGTTTTTATCTGATGTTTTCGGGAATATTTCTTTTCAGATGCCATTTTTCGAGCATGTAATACATTGCCGGAAGGATGGAAAGAGTGATTATTGTCCCAAAGGCAAGCCCGTAAACTATGACTGTAGCAAGTGGGCGTTGCACATCTGAACCTATGTTGGTTGAGAGTGAAGCCGGGACCAATCCGAGTATTGCCACTGTAGAGGTCATAAGGATCTGGCGGAAACGGTGTGTGGATCCTTTTATTACTGCTTCCTTCAGGGGCTCTCCATTGTCACGGAGGTGATTGATGTGTGATATCATCAGAACTCCGTTCATGATATATATTCCAAAAAGGGCTATAAATCCTACTGCCGAGGAGACGTTGAATGTCATGCCGGAAATGTTCAATGCCACCATTCCGCCAAAAACTGAAAGCGGTAATATAGCCATCTGAAGCCAGGCCTGCCTGAAATTGCCGAAGCTCCAGAAAAGGAGAAGGAACATCAGTGCCAGTGAAAGCGGTACAATAAGCATAAGCCTGGCGTAAGCCCTCCTCTGGTTGTCAAACTGACCGCTCCATTTCAGTGTAAACTCATTGTGATTATAAACCACATTTCTTTCGATAGCGTCACTTGCTTCCCTGAGAAAAGATGTAATATCACGACCCCGCATATTTATGCGGACTGTCAGGAACCTGCTGTTGTTCTCGCGGTTTATTATCCCCGGCCCGGTAGTGGTTGATATCTGGGCTATCTGAGATAATGGGATCTTCCCTCCTGTTGCCGAAGTGAGAAGCAATGAACCGATCTTTTCAGGCGTTTCACGTGATGGTTCATCGTATCTGCAGATAACATCATACACCCTGTTTCCAATGAAAACCTGTGACACTGCTTTTCCTGCTATTGCAACCTCGATAAGTTCCGATACATCTGCCACATTTAATCCATACAACGCAATCTTATCACGGTTGGCACTTATCTGCAGCTGAGGAAGCGGTGGCTCCTGTTCTATGTCCACATCACCGGCACCTTTTATTCCGGAAACCGTCTGTACAATATTTTCGGCTATCCTGCGGGCTTCGTCCTGATCTTCTCCAAAAACCTTTACTGCAAGATCACTGTGTGAACCTGCGATCTGATCCATAACCATATCGATTATAGGTTGCGAAAAGCCGACACTGTACCCCGGCAGTTCAGCCAGATCAGCTGCCAGTTCCTCTATCAGGTCAGACTTCCTTTTACCTTTCTTCCATTCCTTGTAGGGTATTAATCCTACCCCGCATTCTGCATGTGATATGGAGAATGGATCCGTTCCCTCATCATCCCTGCCAACCTGGGTCATAACATATTTAACCTCCTTATATTTCATCACATGATTCCTGAGAGTATCTGCCATTGCTTTTGCCTTTTCCAGTGTCACACCCGGAGGCATCTGTACCTGAAGCCAGAGGGATCCTTCATCCAGTGTCGGAAGGAAATCCTTACCCACTGTGAACGACAGTATGACTGTTACCAGAAGTATGCCTGCAACAGGCATAAATACTTTACGCGGCTTTTCAATAATATTTATGGTAAACTTCCGGTACCTTCTTGTCAGCTTTTCAAGCCATACATTATGGTATACTTTCCGGGGTTTACGATATATGAAGTAGGAGAGTCCGGGAATTAGCACAAGGGCTACCGCCAGTGCTCCCAGAATGGCAAAACCAACTGTATAGGCCATCGGGGCAAACATCTTTTTTTCAATCCTTTCAAAGGTAAAAAGAGGCAGGTAAGCCATTATTATTATGAGCATGGAGAAGAAGATGGGTTTTCCCATTTCCACGCATCGTTTCACGATATTGTCAATGTGGAGTTCTTCTTCGGGATTCTCCTCCCTTTTTCTTAGTATTGTTTCAAGCATGACAACCGATCCCTCAACCAATATCCCAAAATCTATTGCGCCCAGAGAAAGAAGATTAGCCTGGATATTTGTAAAATGCATCAGGATAAAGGCTATCAGAAGCGACAGCGGGATTGTTACGGCAATAACAAGTGCGCTTCGCCAGCTGCCCAGGAAGATTATCAGTACTCCCACAACAAGCAAAACTCCAAAAAGCAAAGTATGTGATACAGTGTTCAGGGTTGCGTTTACGAGATGTGTTCTGTCGAGGAATATGTGGATATTGACACCCTCAGGCAGAGTCTCATTGTTCAGTTCATCTATAGCCTTGTGGATATCTTCCAGCACCCTCGAAGGATTCTCATATCTGAGAAGCTGTACGATTCCCTGGACGCTTTCGCTATATTCCCTTTCCCTGTCGGAATATCCGAAAACGCCTTTTCTTTCAAAATTACCGTATTTAAGAGCTCCCAGATCACTCAGGTAAACCGGAATACCGTTGGCAGTTTTTACCACCACCTTCCCAAGATCTTCAAGGTCTTTAATAAGACCAACAGCCCTTATTATGTAGGTCAGATCACCCCGGTTGACCAAGCTTCCTCCGGCATTTGCGTTGTTCTTATTTATGCTTTCAACGACATTACTGAGAGTGATATCGTATTTTTCGAGCTTTTTCGGATCAATTTCAATCTGATACTGGGTTGTTATTCCTCCGAAATTCTGCACATCGGCCACACCCATTACCTGTTTCAGACGCGGGATTATAACCCATTTCTGAAAATCGGTAAGCTCTCGAAGATCATAAGTTTCGCTTTCGATAACATACCGGCACACCTCACCGGTAGGGGATGTGAGCGGATTCAGTTCGGGGACAGCGCCAAAAGGAAGATCTATACCCGAGATCCTCTCCTGCACCCTCTGCCTGGCCCAGTAATCGTCGGTGCCATCTTTAAAAACAAGCAGAATTGCAGAGATGCTGAAAAGATTTTTGCTCCTCATGGTCTGAAGACCAGGAAGCCCGTTGAGTTCACGTTCCAGTGGAATCGTTATCTGCTGTTCAATCTCTTCTGCTGCAAGTCCCGGTACCTGTGTCACCACCTGGACCGTTACGTCAGCAATATCGGGATAAGCGTCTATGGGTAACTGGAACCATGAATAAATGCCGATTGCAGCAACCAACGCAAAGACTGTGGCTATTAAGAAACGTCTGTTTATGAAAAGTCTGAAAAGTCTGTCCATACAATCACCTTTTACTGCAGAAATAATCCGCCTTCCGAAATAATAATTTTTCCAGGCTCAAGACCAGAATTTACAATAAGATCTTTTTCATCTAAGGATTTTACTTCGACTCTTTTTCTGACAAAAACTCCGGGCCTTGCCTGGATAAACAAATAGCTCTTGTCATGATTCTGCAGAACCGAGCTGGCGGGTATTACTATTGAGTTAGGCATGGTATGATAAAATCTTATTGCAACAAACATTCCGCATTTAAGAATATGTTCGGGATTCTGGCATTCGATATATACTTCAACCGAGCGGGTTTCCTGATTCATAATGTCTCCGATGTAGCTTACCTGACCCCTGATCGGATTATCCGGCATGCTTTCGGTGAATACCTCAACCTGGTTGTTAAGGCTGAAAGCCCCGAGATCTTTTTCCTTGACATTTGCAACAACCCATATTTTGTTGATATCCGCCACTATAACAAGAGGATCTCCGTCGGAGCGGATGAACTGACCGGCAGTTATCTGCGTACTGACAACTTCTCCTGCAATCGGCGATCTTACAACCATCGGTTTAATAAGATCCGCATCATCGGGATTGAGATTCATGATTTTCAGGATTGAGGCGGTTTTTTCCAGTTCCTTGTCGGCCAGATCAAATTCAAGCCTTGTCTCGTCATACTCCCTTCGCGAACTGACACCTTTTTCCATGAGGTCTTTTTTACGTGCAAGGTTTTTTTCCGCCAGCTCCTTTTCTTTTTTTGCCTGCATGAACATTCTTACATGCTCCAGATAATCTGACGAGCTTACCTCGAACAAAGGGGATCCCATTTTTACTTTCTGTCCCAGGTTAACGAAAGACCTTACTATGCGGCCTTCGAATGGAGATGCCACTTCAGCCTTGTGACCCGAAATGGGTCTGACAACACCGGTAGTGGTAAAGTAGCCTGTATGATCGTTGACGGTGACAGTTTTAAATTTCAGTTTGGCCATTACGGGAGAAGCAGAAGAAACGAAAACCGTATCGCCGATAGTATAGATGCTTTTGGCTTCGACTGGTTTATGCCTGCCTCTTATGCGTTTGCGGTTTTGCCCCGTATGACCATAAGGCGGGTTGACGGGCTCGTTCACAGTGTTTGCATCGTCCTGACATGCAGCAAGAAATACCACAAAAAAGAATAAAATCAGTCTGTTCATTATATTATTAAAACTTAATGGTGATTACCGAATACTCCAGAATCGCTCAGGGCTTATTCAGTATAATAAGGTAAAAGCCGGGATTTTGATCAGGCAATCAGGGAAGGAGGACCCCTGAGATGGTACTTAAATTCACAGCCTCCTGACGGGGATTTAATGACAACTCCGGAAATGATTTCTCCAGTAAAAGCCGGATGGATGTCATCAACCGAAAAAACCGCATTAATATCAGCAATAAAATTGTTCAGCAGAAAAACCAGAAGGTAAACCGAGTTGCTGTGGCTGTGAAGAGGCTTTCCGTTACAGTCGGGCTTAAAAGGATGTGAATGTACAAATATGGATCCTTCTGATATGTGTGTGTGATTGAAAAGTATGGTACTTAAGAAAAACCCTGTAAACAGAATTAAAAAAAAACACCCTGATATGTCAATTCCGCTCCGTTTCACCCGGACAACCTTTAAAATCGTCACAAATATAGGTTAATAATGAAAATGTGTCGCTTTAAAAAAACAAAAATAAAAATTGATTATTTCCGGAATCATCATTTTTGCAATATATGACAAATTTCATAGCAATAAATACCGGTAAATGATCGCAGATATTACTGATTTCATTTGAAATTTCTTTACTAAATTTTAATTTTGATTATGTCAATAATTCAGGCTGACGGATACTTTTTTTGGTATTTATCTGTTATCTTTTAGGGTTTGCTTTGTTACTAAATCATTATAATTATGAAGGTCGGTGGTTTAATCTTCTTTATTTTATGGATCTGCGGATTTCCTTCCTACTTATTCACTGAGAAAGCTGGAAATCTAAAAATATCGCCCGAAGGACCCGGGATCAGTTTTTCAGAGACTGAATATGATTTCGGGACAATAAGGACAGGTTCGGATGCGGTTCACTATTTTGTATTTTCAAATTCAGGTAAAACGCCTCTGGTAATAATGAACGTAAGGACTTCCTGCGGATGCATGGCTTCTGAATGGCCTAAAATTCCCCTCGCTGAAGGCAGCAAGGATTCCCTGAGAGTGGAATACAATACCAGGGTTAAAGGAGTATTCAACAAAACCATTACAGTTCAATCCAATGCAAAGGATCCTGTTGTCGAATTACGGATAAAGGGAAATGTGGTAAAGAGATGAGTAATAATAGAAAAGATATTGTTTTTCAGACAGGATACTTGCTTAAAGTTGTTTGTTTGCTTGCATTTACGGTGTTATTTTTTCAATGTTCCGAAGAAAAAGAACCGGAATTGTCCGAAGCATTGTCGGTAGAGCTTATTACTCATGACGTAACAATATTCAGGGGATCGGACGGATCAGCAGAGGCTGTGGTTAAAGGTGGCACGGCCCCTTACAGCTACAGCTGGTCAACCGGCGAAACAACTAAGGATATTGGAAATCTTACCTCCGGAGTTTATTCGGTTGTAGTAAAAGACGCAATTGATTCCACGGTATCGGCTGAAGCGAAAATCAATCAGCCTGTACCTGAAAATACAGTAATTGATGTAGAAGGGAATATTTACACTACAGTAAAAATCGGGGAACAGATATGGATGCAGGAAAATCTGCGGGTGTCGGTTGCTCCTGACAGTTCTGAAATTACAAGCTGGTTATATAATGATGATCCGGAAAATGAGGAGAAATTCGGCAGGCTCTATACATGGGATGTAGCAATGAACGGATCAACGTCTGAGAAAGCTCAGGGTATATGCCCTGTCGGCTGGCATATTCCTTCGGATGGTGAATGGAAAACACTTGAAATGTTCCTTGGCATGACACAACAGGAGGCTGATATGTCTAATACATGGAGGGGAGCAGGTGTGGGTACAAAGCTTGGTAAAGGAGGAGACTCGGGTTACGAGGCTCTTTATGCCGGACGGAGAACAAATTTCGGATCATACAGTCTTCTGAACATGTATGAGTATGTGTGGACATCTACTGAGGCGGGTACAAATGCCTGGCGAAGGTGCCTTGAAGTTGGAGTCAGTACTGTTGGAAGATGGGATACATTTCCCAAAAATTATGCATTCTCAGTCAGGTGCGTAAAGAATTAGCAATCGGAAATGAAAAATCTGCTGGGTTTATTATTGATTTTTTTGATGATCTCATCCTGTTCCAAAGGTGATGACGGAAACCAGGAAGATCCGGGTCAACCATTGATCTACACGTCACTCACTGCTGAAAGAGACACCATTGAATCGGGTGAAACCACAAAAGTCACTGCGGTCGCAACAGGATACAAACTCTCTTTTCACTGGTCGGCCACAGCCGGAGATATTCTCGGAACAGGCAGCCAGGTTATTTATGCCGCTTCGCCCTGTCAGGCAGGTAAAAATAAAATTACCTGCACAATAAGCGATGGTAATAATAATTCAAATTCAAAAGAGATATTCATTGTTGTTAAATAAGCTGAAAATAGCTGTTTTTGTTCTCGTTTCGTGGTTGTGCGTCGGTAAGCTGTCAGCCCAATGCCTTTCATCGGTTAACCCTGTGGGAGGATCAGTTAACCTGCTTGTTCTGGAGAAGAAAACATTAAGGGTAATATCTTTTTACCGTTATAATTACGGAGACAAATATTTTGAAGGTGATAAGCAATCGGACTTCAATCTTATAAGCAGCGCTAACTATAATTATGCAGGTACAATACTTGGATACGGCCTGGCTGATAAACTTACCCTGGAAACGGAATTCGGTTATTTTTTTAATAAAACACAGAATTATAACTTAATTCCGGCCTATAAACTTCAGAGCAGTGGATTTTCAAATGCAATTATTTCAGCCAAATACGGACTGCTGAAGAATGACAGCAAACGATTTTTCATCTCATCCTCCATCGGATTGAAAATACCTTTCTCAACAACACCGGTTTCAAGGGGAGGAGTCGAACTGCCGGTAGAATTACAGCCAACGATTGGAGCATACGGAGCTGTTGTACAACTGTTCATGGTAAAGGAAAGACCCGTTTCGGGAACAAGATATTTTCTTACAACCAGGGCATAATTCAATTCTGAAAACAAACAGGACTATAAATTGGGTACATCTGTTTTTACTTCCATGTTTTTTTCCAAACATCTTATGCTTTCCTGGCTTAAGGGTGACTGGACAGTAATTATGCAGCTGAGAAATGAGATCCGTGGACGTGACAAGACCATTAACGGATGGAAAGAATCATCGGGGAGTACAATATTCTATGTTTCCCCGCAGATCAATCATTTTATTGCCGAGAAGTGGAACGTTTCGTTAATGCTCGATCTTCCTGTTTATCAAAATTTTACAGGCACCCAGCTGGCAACAAGATACGGGCTTTCATTAACTCTTGCCCGCGATTTCAAGCTTTAGTGCTTTCCTATTGAGTTTCTGAAAATGATCCATAATCGGTTTTTAGTATTTTGATTAATGAACTTTTGTTCATTAATTTTGAAATATAATTACTACATTTAGAAATGTGAGTGTTTAAGTAATTAAATTTACCAGGGGATGAATTATATTTTTCGTCTCCAGGAATCATTTCTGCCATTATGCCAAACCGCAGAAGACTGAGAAGGATAAATATGCCGCCGGCAATGGAAGGTTTCAAACCTTTCGGAGTGCCGATGCGTGAACTTGGAACAGTCGACCTGCTGTTTGAGGAGTTCGAGGCACTTCGCCTTGCAGATTATGAAAATCTTACACAGGAAGAAGCTGCAAAAAAAATGAATATTTCACGTCCCACATTTACACGCCTGTATGATAAAGCACGCAAAAATATAGCAAAAGCCTTTGTGGAAGGAAAAGCAATAATTATTCAGGGAGGCACTTTTATTACGGACGATTACTGGTACAGGTGTGAAAATTGTCATGAAACGATGGTCACAATCAAGCCGGCGAAAAACTGCAGGAAATGTGAGTCAGATAATATTGTTCAGTTAAATAAAAAGCCGGAAGAGTGATAAGGATAAAAATTATTGCTTCCGGAAAAACAGAGATAGCGGAAATCCATAAGGGACAATCGCTACTCGCGATATTGCGAAACAGGGGATATGAAGTTTATGCTCCATGCGGAGGTAAGGGAACATGCGGCAAATGTACCATAACAGTTACGGGGGAAGGTGAGGTTGTTTCATGCAAATACTATCCTGACAAAGATGCTGAGGTAATTCTTCCCCGGGAATATGAGGCAAATATCCTGGTTCATCAGACTGACTATCTCGAAGATATACCATTCAAACAAAAGACTTTTTTACCTTCCTCATCAAATATTTACGGAGTTGCAATTGATATAGGGACAACCACCATTGTTCTATATTTCCTGAACCTGGTTACCGGACAGGTTGAAAAGATATCATCCGTGCTTAATCCGCAGAGATTGTATGGAGCAGATGTAATCACCAGGATAAATTACTGTCAGGAGAATGAAAACGGCTTATCAGAACTAAAGGGGTCAGTAACAGGTATAATTAACAAAGAGCTGTTCAGTTTCATCAGAAAGAAGGGTCTTGAACAGGAAAGTATCGAAAAAATAGTTGTTGCAGGCAATACCACAATGTTGCATCTGTTGCTTGGGGAAGATCCGGTGTCGATTGCTCTTGCTCCCTTTACACCTAAATTCACTGATAAACAAGTTATCAGGGGAGCTGAGACCGGACTGAACATCAATCCCTGTGGTGAGATGATAACACTGCCGTGTCAGACAGCTTACGTGGGTGCAGATATAATTGCCGGCCTGGCCGCATTAAAGCCGCTCTACAGGAACTACCTGTTTCTCGATATCGGCACCAATGGTGAAATGGCATTAGTGAGGGATGGGAAGGTTTATACATGTGCCACTGCTGCCGGGCCGGCATTTGAAGGGGCAAATATTTCATGCGGTATGGCTGCAGTAACTGGTGCAATATCTCATTTCACAGATCAGAGAGAGTTTCTTGTAATAGGCAATGCAGAACCTTCAGGAATATGTGGGTCGGGGATTGTCGATATAGTAGCCTGGCTGCTTAGAAATGGATATATCGATGAGACCGGATTGCTGAAAAAGCCTTTTAGGATCGGATCAAATAATACTATTTCGGTTATACAACAGGATATAAGAGAGATTCAACTGGCCAAATCAGCAATTTATTCAGGTATAAAAATATTAATGAATATCACTGATTCCTCGTTCGATGATGTCGGGGCTCTCTTCCTGGCAGGGGGGTTCGGTAATTACATAAATATTGATTCAGCTCTCGAAATAGGTTTATTGCCCGCTGAAATGAAAGGCAGGATCTATACGATAGGGAATAGTGCGGGTATCGGAGCCCTTCAGTATCTGAAGTCGGATGAGTTCGATGAAAGGTTATATAAATTACTCGGAAATTCTGAATATATTGAATTGTCAAATTATGATGAATTTATTACCGAGTTTGCCATGAACATGAATTTTGCATAGGATTTATCCGGTAACATTATTGATTAAGATAAAAAATTAAACATTCATGAAGATATCTGTTCTGGCTGAAAATTACGCCGGCGTCTATACCCGGGCAGAGCATGGTTTGTCATATTTTATTGAATTTGAGGGGAAAAAGATCCTTTTTGACTCAGGTCAGAGTGATCTGTTTCTGGAAAATGCCAGAAAGATGGGCCTGAAACCTGCAGAGGCTGATTTCATAGTACTAAGTCATGGTCATTTTGACCATGGCAACGGTCTGGAATATCTTACACATGGAAATCTGATCTGCCATCCGGGTTGTTTTACAGAACGTTTCAGGGGAAATGACAGAAAGCCTATTGGATTGAAAAATACCAAAGATGAAATTTTAGCGAAATTCAATATTAATACCACTGCAGCTCCTTATTCTCCGGGGAACAAAATCTACTTTCTGGGAGAAATACCAAGACTAACTGATTTTGAATCGAAAAGCACTTCATTTATTTTAGAGAATGGCGATCCGGATTTTGTAACAGACGACAGTGCGATTGCTTTGATAAAGCCTGACGGATTATTTATAGTTACAGGATGCGGCCATGCTGGAATTGTAAACACAATTGAGCATGCAAAAAAGATTACGGGTGTGAAAATGGTATCAGGAATTCTGGGAGGTCTGCATCTTAAGGAAATTAATTTGCAGACACATGAAACCATAAGATATCTGAAGGAAAACAATGTTAAGCACATCATGCCTTCACACTGCACGGAACTTCCTGCTCTCACAGCCTTTTATCAGAATTTTGGAATAAAGCAAATCAGAACAGGTGATATCCTTGAGTTCTGATATAATTGCAGATCCCTTAACTCTTTGCCTGTGTCTCCCGGTGATACCTTAACCCTTCCCCTGCCCCTTCCCTTTAGCAAAAAGGGAAGGGGGGAATCCTGCATATTATCAGCTTTTTGTTTTAAATGAACCGGACCATCCACCTCAATGATGAAAGACAATTCATGTGAGTAAAAATCAGCAATAAAGAAATCTATCCATTGTTTGTCAATTCTATAGACAATGGGATGTTGTCTTAGAAACCGGTATCCGGAAAGACTTTTTCTTTTTAATAGTTCCCGAAGTAACTTTTAAGAAGGAGTCATATTCTTCCGTAAATTCCTGGCTAATAAAATAATTTGCCTGTAATTACTATATGGAATGCGAGACATAATCAAATTCCGGTATAATAAAGGCAGATAACGTTAAGTGACCTTCAAATGGTTGAATGAGAAAGTTCTTATAATAGTTCTAATCAGCTAATAATCTGACATCTACC
>CAZTDW010000002.1:0-17104 GCA_964611835.1 uncultured Rikenellaceae bacterium
ATTTAATTTTGCTCTATTATTTATAATAATATCAAAATACCATTATAATCATAATGTTGAATATTAAAGATAATCATATATTAAATTTAAACCACATATTTCTTTTTAACACATGGATGAAATATATGGTTTTTATTTGAACTTTACTTCAGTAAACAATATAAGAGTCTTGCCTGCCCGTTAAAACACTTAACATTATAAGTATTACCGCTCCTTACTGTAACATTTCCCTTCCTGAATAATCTTTGAGCTTTCTGAAGTTTAATAAGATTTCATATATAACAATTCAACATATAATTATATTTTTGAAACACCTACCATATTTATAGTTAAAAGAATGAAAAATGGTTTTGTAGCGCTAAGTAAAATTATCGCGATGATAATAATCCTCGCTTCTTCTTTGTGGCAAAATGCTTTTTCCCAGGCCATTATTGGCCTGGATAACTGGTTCAACCGTGAAATTCAGGCACAAACCGGAAAACCTTTTCATTATTTATGGACTGACAAAGAGATGACAGGATACTCAAGATGGGGCGAGATTTTCATTTCCAGGGGTGCCATTCTTAAAACGGTAGAAAAACCTTTTTCATCTGTCCTAAAGGAACTTGATGTTTACATTATTGTTGATCCTGACACAACAACAGAATCATCATCCCCAAACTACATTCTTCCTGAAGATGTTAAAACCATTAAAAAATGGGTAAAGAGGGGAGGAGTCCTTGCAATTCTTGCCAATGATGCCCCTAACTGTGAATTCACCAATCTCAACAAACTGGCCTCAGAGTTTGGAATGCGTTTTAACCATGTAACCCTTCACCCTGTTCCGGGAACCGACTGGGAAATGGGCGCCAGCACCAATCTGCCTGACCATGCTCTTTTCAAAGGAGTGAGAAAAATATATATCAAGGAGGTGTCGGATATAAGCCTTTCAGGAAACGCCTCGGCAATTCTCGAAGAAACCGGGAAGGTACTTATTGCCGAAACCCGCTTTGGAAAAGGATATGTCTTTGCTATCGGCGATCCGTGGATATACAATGAATATATCGACCACGACAGGCTGCCTGAAAGCTTTGATAACAGGAAAGCAGCTGAAAATCTTACAGATCTGCTTCTTCGATCCGTTAAATAAATAACAATACTTTAATCCGTAATAATGCACGTATGAAGAAGACTTACCTGTACATCGGCACGCTCTTGATTTTTATCATCTTATTTTCATGCAGCAGGAATACCGGCCTGAGGGAAGGCTCTCCGCTTGCTGAGAAATTTTCTGAAGAAAGGCTGAACCGGATTGATGCAATGATTCAGGATGCCATCGACAAAGGTTGGATTGCCGGTGCTTCAGGCCTGATCGTCAGGAATGGCAGGATAGTTTACAACAGGGCTTTTGGTGTTAGCGACACCGAAGCCGGAACTCCTCTGAGGACAGACGATATTTTCAGGATAGCATCACAGACGAAGGCAATCACAAGTATTGCAGTAATGATGCTTTTCGAGGAAGGCAAATTCCTGCTGGATGATCCGGTATCCAAATATATTCCGGAATATGCAAACCCGGGGGTTCTTGACAAGTACGACGCATCAGATTCCAGCTATACAACAGTTCCTGCCAGAAGGGAGATTACAATAAGGGATCTCCTGACACATACGTCAGGTATTGAGTATGCGGGGATCGGATCGGATGTGATAAAGGCAATATATGCAAAGGGAGGTATTCCAGGTGAGTTTGGAAGCGACAGATTTATTCTTGGCGATAAAATGAAAGCTCTTGGCAGAATGCCGCTGTTGCATCATCCTGGAGAGAAATGGACTTATGGGATGAACATTGATGTGCTTGGATACCTTGTTGAGGTGGTATCGGGAGAAACACTTGACCGGTATTTCCATAATCACATTTTTGAACCTCTGGGAATGAAGGATACCTATTTTTACCTCCCGGCTGATAAGATAAGCCGCCTGGTCAGGGTAAACACAGAGGATGAGAATCATCGGGTTACTCCAATGGATCCTTCTTTATTCAGTTATCCTATGATGAAAGGAACCTACTATTGCGGAGGTGCCGGATTAAGTTCTACCACAAGGGACTATGCTGTTTTTCTTCAGATGCTCCTTAATAAGGGTCAATATAATGGCAAACGCCTGCTTTCAAGGCGGAGTGTCGACCTTATAACATCAAACCAGATCGGGGATCTTAATCTGAACAATAACAAATTCGGCCTTGGATTTGAGATTACTACTGAGAGGGGCCAGGCTGAACTAGGCATATCCGAGGGATCTTTTTCATGGGGAGGCTATTTCGGCACCACCTACTGGGCAGATCCAAGGGAACAAATTATAGGACTACTGTTTATTCAGCAGGACCCATTAAGCCATCCGGAAATTCAATCCAAATTCAAGGCTATGGTCTACCAGTCATTGGATGACTGAAAATATTGGCAACTTAAGCCCCGGTACCCCGACAGGTTAATATTTCCTTATAAGATCCAGAAGCTTGCTGTCAAGTTTGTGGCCATACCAGTCGGTATATCTGATGTCAGTTCTTTCAGAATCCATTATTCCGAAAGCCCCCCTGAAGTTCCATAGTGCGAAGCCAATTCCGTGTGAAGTAAGTATGTCGATCACATCAGTGAACCAGGCCAGGAAAACCTCATGCGGTGTTTTGCTGTAGCATCCGCATTCTCCGCAATGCACTCCGACTCCTTTGCCAAGAAGTTCTATCCATGGTTTATAAAAGTCCTCAAGTGTCTGCCGTCCGAATTGCTTGCCGTCAATGGTACCGGGCCAGACGGGATTCGGAGCCGCTGAAGGATCTTTCCACACCCATGAAGCCTGGTAATGTGATATGTAATGAGGATAATATCCGCGGCAGCTCTGGGCGAGATCAAGATCAATGAGCTCAGGTGTTACAAGACTCCCGCCTCCATTGCCATCGGCAACTATAAGCCTGCCGGGATCAACAGCCCTTATTGCATCAGATGCTCCCTTGGCTACTTTTCTGTAAAGCTCACCCGGGAGAGGATGACTTTTTGAGTACTGATCATTCATATCCTCCCTGTATGTCGGCTCATTGAGGAGATCAAAACTTAACTTGTCCGAGGAGATTCCCTTATATCTCTTTGCCCACATGCTCCAGTGAAAATTGAAGGCATCCTGTGCCTCCTTATCCTTCCACAGGTTAAACGGTTCATGAAAGCCTGCATTAATGCAAAATCCCGGTCCGCGGTGGAGATTAAGGCTGACATGCATCTTATACTTATGGGCAGTGTAAATGATGTTGTCAATTTCTTCCAGCACTTTTTCATCAAACTTGTAAACCTCATCTTTCGTTATGTCTTTTGTCCTGTCAAAAACGACATACCTCGGATACGCCATCGGGATCCTGATGAAATCAAATCCCCAGTCGGCCATCCACTTTATGTCCTCCTCAGTGGTCTTGCTGGAATTGGGACTTCGTGGAGGATTAGGTGAGAAAATATCCAGCAGGTTGAAACCTTTCCATTTTGGCAGTTTATTCTTAGCGGGTTTACTCCCGGCTGAAAACGCATTTTTCCCTGCAAGAGTAAGTCCGGCAGCTGTCAGAGCTGTGCTCCTGACGAACATCCGGCGATTGATTTTTTTATTGCTCATGTTCTGACTATTTAGTGATGGGAACGGCTTTATTTGTCATTTAATACTTCTCCCAAATTAATAATTATTTAATAAATTCATAGTCAAATGGTGAATCGATTTGTCATGAACTCAAGGGAAAGACTTACAGCAGCAATATTGCACAGGCAGCCCGACCGGATTCCGGTTGATCTGGGTGCCACTCCAAGTTCAGGAATATCAGCGGTCGCATATCATAATCTTATCCGGCACCTGAAGCTTGGCCTGGAAAACCACGTTTATGATGTTATTCAGGAAGTCACTCAGCCTGAAATGGAACTGCTTGACCTGTTCAGGGTTGATGTTCTCGATGCCGGCAGGTTCTTCAACAGCCATGAAGACTACTGGCATAGGCTCGAACTGATCAACGGCATCCCCGGCCTCTATCCGAAATGGTTCAATCCCCAAATACAGCAGGATGGAAGCTGGCTTGCACCCGGACCCACAGGCGAATTTATCGGGAAGATGCCTGTAGGGGCCACTTTCTTTGATCAGATTATTTTTCCTTATGTGGACGGATACCCTGACAACTTCAATGATCTGAGCCATGATATGACGCGGGTAAGCTGGGGTGGTTTTGGTTTCCCGCCCTTCGACCGGATGAACGAAGATGATTTCTGGAACAACCTCAGAGCCACATTGGAAAAAGAAAGGGCCTCAACCGACAGGGCTCTGCTTATAGGAGTGGGTTGCAACCTGTTTGAATGGGGGACCTTTTTACGGAGAATCGATAATTTCCTCATGGATTTGTACCTTGAGCCGGTCAATGTTAATAAGCTGCTTGACGCCCTGATGGAAAGGCATATGGACTTCCTTTCAAAGGTATGCCGGTCGGTAGGTGATATTGTGGATATAATAAAATTCGGCGATGATCTGGGGACCAATACCGGTCCGTTTATGCCCCTCGATGTATATGAGCAATTCTTTAAACCACGCCACAGAATGATGTGTGAGTATGTTAAGAAAAACAGCTCAGCTCACACAATGCTTCATTGTTGCGGCGGCATCTATGAGCTTATCCCAGGTCTGATCGGGGCAGGATTCGAGATTCTGAACCCTGTGCAGATAAATGCCTATGGAATGGATCCTGAGCGACTGAAGAATGAATTTGGAAATGATATAACATTCTGGGGAGGAGGAGTAAATACACAGTCTGTACTGAACAGAGCTTCCGCCGAAGAGGTAAAAAAACACGTAAGGAAAAATATTGAAGTTCTATCGAAGGGAGGAGGATTTGTTTTCAATACTGTCCATAATATTTTGCCCGATGTTCCTCCTGAAAATATATTGGCAATGTTTGAGGCTGTCAGGGAATTTGATTAACCCTATAATGAAAATATCTTATATTGTGCTTTAAAATTCTTAACCATTAATTTCTGTCAGATGTGAAAAAAACTGATTTCTCACCTGATTACAATAATCTTCTTGATGTCCTGAATAATTCCAGGCCTGCAAGACTTCCTGTTTATGAGCATCACATAGATGCTCCCTTTATTTCCAGAGTGCTGGGTGAGAATATCGATTCATCAGGTTTGAGTGGCAGGGATCTGGAGGACTATTACCGGAAGGTGATTGGTTTCTGGAAAGACATGACTTATGACGGTTTTGATTTTGAAGCTGCCATCTGTGACATTCTTCCGGGTCACGGAGCCATACTTGGAGGGATGAAAGGACCAATACAAACCCGTGATGACTTCGATAAATATCCCTGGAAAGAAATCCCGGTTATTTTCAAAGAAACATATACTCCTCATTTTGAGGCCATAAGAAAAACGCTTCCGCCGGGGATGAAAGCTTTCGGTGGATGCGGATACGGAATATTTGAAGCAAGCCAGGACCTCGTTGGTTTTGAACCACTTTGCATAATGCAATATATGGATCCTGATCTTTTCAGCGATATCTTTGTTCGGATCGGAGACCTGTGGGTTGAATTATGGACCTGGGTAATAAATAATTACAGTGATGAGTTCGCCTTTTTCAGGATGGGCGACGACCTGGGATACAAGACTTCGACAATGCTCGATCCCGATACAATTGCCCTGCATATTTTACCTCAGTATAAAAGGATTATAGACCTTGTCCATTCCTCAGGGAAGAGATTCCTGCTGCACAGCTGCGGCAATATTTTCCCCTTGATGGAGAAAATCATAGATCTGGGCATAGATGCCAAGCATTCCAATGAGGATCAGATCGCACCTTTTTCCCAATGGATCGAAAAGTATTCATCCAGGATAGGGCTGTTTGGAGGATTTGACCTTAACCTGTTGATCCTCAGCCATCCTGATATTGTTTTTAAAACTGTGCTGGAACAGGGAACCGAATTCAGGAAGAAGGCAAAAGGATATGGTTTGGGATCAGGCAACTCGATACCCGGTTATATCCCGGTAGAAGGATATCTGGCAATGATCGAAGCTGTCAGGGAAATAAGGCGAAGGGAAGGATAAAGCCTCTTTAAATCATGAAATCGGATCATCGCCATTGAATTCCCTTACTGCATTATAGGCTGCGATGATATTGGCAGGAGGAACATCAGGGAGGATATTGTGAATGGGAGCAAAGACAAAACCTCCGCCTGAAGCAATTATTTCACACCTTGCAAGCACATCTTTCCTGACATCCTCAGTAGTTCCCCTGTTCAGTATTGATGAGGTGTCAACCCCTCCTCCCCAGAAAGTTATCTGATCACCAAATTCCCTTTTAAGTGTCAGAAGATCCATGTCATGGCAGTTTGTCTGAACAGGATTAATTATGTCAAAACCTGCTTCAATGAGATCCGGAAGGTATTGTTTTATGCTGCCGCATGAATGCAGGAATATCTTCATATTGCTGTGTTTCTTCACATAATCGCAGAGCACCTTATAACGCGGCTTGAATATTCTCCTGAATGTATCCAGGTCCATCAGCGGCCCTGTTGTCATCCCAAGATCATCCCCGAAACGTATAACATCAACTATATCTCCAAGCTCAGCACATTTTTTCTCAAGACCTTTAAGGTGCATTTCAACAAGCAAGTCCAGTGTTTCACTTACATTTCTCTCATCGGTAAGAAGATCCGTAAGAAAATTATCCATTCTTCTCAGGAAAAAACCAAGCTCGAGAAGCTTCACACCACCTGACATTACAAGTGCTTTGCCTGTTGATTTCTTAATATTTATCAGACTTTCTCTAAGTTCGGATGTTTCCAGGTTCGTCGAATGTGAATGAACCACCCAGCTTATTTTCTTAAGGGCTTTCTTAAGATCCCCCGGATCTGCCGGATAACCCTTTTCATATGGGAAGTTCATCTGGTCAAAGAAAGTTGCACCTGATGCCATTCTGGAAAGAATGGTTCCGTCTGCATCCGTTGTAAACCATGAACCGTCTGCATCCCTGACCGGACTGAACCATTCAGGATATTCTGCGATGCTTCCATCTGCAAGCACTGCCTGATGCCATTGGCCATGCTCAGCAGACAACCTGTTGATGTCAAGCGCATCTGCCCCGATAAGATCCAGAATATCAACGTCAACATTGGCCAGTTGCTGAATTACATCAAACACCCTTGAGGGCCGGGAAAAGCCAAGATGCCTTTTAAGGTTATTATATGCTATTGCCGATATGCCGGTAACGGTTGAGCTTGCCAGATCGACAGGGACCTTGTCGGGCTGCCTGTGGTTTATTGATGAAATAATCCTTTCCTGTGAGGTCATGAAAGAGGATTGGTTATTGATAAGTTTTAAACAAGTTTCAGTGACGATTTGTTTCTTTATATTTTCAGGAAGATCTTCTTCTTATAGAGAAAGTAAAGGAACAGCCAACCCACGGTTGTAAGTCCGATTCCTCCGATCAATCCACTCCATGATTCAGGAAGTATCCTGGTAAATCCTCCAAAGAGGAAATCCGAGGCATGCCGGAAGTTAATGATCCTGTTTGCAAGATAGATAGTTATGGGATTCAGTCCGATGACCACGAAAAAGAAAGCCCATTTTCTGAAGTTCCATACATCAATTACAAGATAAAATATTGCGAAAAGCATCAGGCTCAATCCACCTGCAAAGCACACGAATGAACTGCTCCAGATATTTTTATTTATCGGAAAGGCCAGACCCCATAATTTTCCCAGAATCATCAATAAGGCCGAAACCAGGATCATGAAGATGCCTTTTCTGAACTGATTGCCGCTCAGGTATTTTGATCTCATGAAGTCACCTGTGAACATTCCCAGCAGAGCTGTTGCGACAGCCGGAACGGTGCTGAACAATCCTTCGGGATCGTGATTGCCCAGATATAGCTTTCCGGGCATTATCAGACGGTCAATATAACTGGCAAGATTCCCGGTTTGCGAGAAAGGATCGGTGGATCCCAGGTCATGTGCCGGGAAAAACAGCAGCAACAGCCAGTATCCTATGAGGATGGTCCAGAACCATACCAGGCGGAATGTCAGGTTTGTGTTCATGTAAATGATCGCGGCAAACATCCAGGCAAGCCCGATCCGGCCAAGAACACTGCCGTATCGGAGCTCATCAAAATTAAATCTTACCGCATTGTTGTAAATAATGCCAAGAAAAACCAGTATCAATCCCCTGAAAATTACATGTTTATAAATTGATTTTTTGCTCTCGTTCAATTCTTTCCTCTTCGACAATGAGTAAGGGAATGAAATTCCGGCTATATACAGGAAAAGAGGAAAAATCATATCATAGAATTTAAACCCGTGCCACTGCACATGTTCAAGTTGTCCTGCCCACCAGTTAAGTGGAGCCCAGTTTACAAGAGCAGCCAGACCGGTGAATATTCCGGCACCTCCCATGATCCAGAACATATCGAATCCGCGTAACGCATCAAGAGAATAAAGCCTTTTTACAGGCATCTTAGTATCTTTTTCCATAACCGTCTTTTTTTTGTATAAGACTTTCCGTGTCGCCACGGAGTGAACAGGAAGCAAAGGAAATAATAAATTCTATTTGTTAAATATTGTCAGCGCCTCAAAAGAAAAATCTGAAAAGAAAAATTAACTTTGGATCTAAGCCTTACCTGCAGACATTCGACGGATTATTACGGTATTGACACATAGAGCTATAATGATAATCCGTTGAAACAGGTATTCAGAAGGTTTGGTGTACATTGTTCATTTATCGTATTATTAACTTTAAAACTAAATAATTATGCCGGGACCTGGTGCTTATTGGTTTGGAAAGGAAGAAGCTGATGCTGTTATGGAAGTAATGAAAAGCGGTTATCTGTTTCGTTACGGAAGTGAAAGTGATCCTTCCTTCCTGCATAAGGTGTCAACTCTTGAGAAAGAATTTGCAAAATACAGCCGGACGGAGTATGCCCTTGCCACCTCGTCAGGAACATCATCCCTTCTGGCGTCTCTCCTTGCTTCCGGCTTAAACCCCGGGGATGAAATAATTGTTCCTGCCTACACATTTGTTGCAAGCTATTCATCGGTGATATTTGCAGGTTTGATTCCCGTCCTGGCAGAAATTGATGAAAGCCTTACACTAGATCCCGCAGATATAGAACGCAGAATTACTTCGCGGACAAAGGCGATAATGCCAGTTCATATGCTGGGGAATTCCTGCGACATGGATAAGATCATGGAGATTGCCGGTAAGCATGGCCTGTTTGTCCTCGAAGATTGCTGCCAGGCTGCAGGAGCCTCCTACAGAGGAAAGAAAATCGGTACAATCGGCAATATCGGAGCTTTTTCCCTGAATATTTTCAAGACCATCAACAGTGGCGACGGCGGATTGCTTATAACCAATGACAGGGACCTTTATGAGAATGCATTTGCGATACATGACCAGGGTCATAAACCAATGAGGTTCGGGGTTGAAGTGGGTTCACGAAATATTCTGGGACTCAACTTCAGGATGAATGAGCTTACGGCTGCTGTTGGCCTTGCACAGCTTCAGAAAATTGACAGGATCATTTCCACCCTCAGGGATAAGCGGGAAAAATTCAAAAAACTGATCTCTACCGCAAAAGGATTCAAATTCAGAAAACTAAATGATCCGGAAGGCGACTGTGCAACATTGTGCAGTGTAATTTTTGACAGCGGGGAACAGGCAGCAAAAGTTGCCAGGTCTCTGGGATCGAAAACCGTTGATCAGAGCGGCTGGCACGTTTATTCAAACATGGAACATGTTCTGAGCCATCTTAAGAATATCGGACAGCCTCACTCCAAAGGAGCATACCCCGCAACAGACGATATATTAAGCCGGACCATAAACATAAGTGTCGGAGTTGTTGATGGCGGCCTGGGTGCCGGATGGGGTATCAATATAAATTCATCTGATGAACAGATTGAAGTCGCAGCAAATCAATTTCTGGCTGCCTGTGAAAAATAAAATACCGATATTATGAATACTACAGGAAAATATTTGAAAATCAGGCATATATTGCCGGGATGCGCCCTTCTTTTATTAATCTCTGCCCATTGCTCCGGACCCGCTGGTCCGGATATTGAAGTTTATTCCTCATCATTTGACGGCGACAGGCTTGCAAGGCTGGAAGATGCAAGGTTTGCAAGTGATAATTCTTCTTCGCCGGCGGATATAACAGTTGATGAAAAAGTTCTCCATCAGAAAATTGACGGCTTCGGGGCGTCATTTAATGAAGCCGGTATGATCTGCCTGAACTCTCTTGGAGAAGAAGCAAAAAACAATGTTGTGAAAATGCTTTTTGATCCTGCAGAAGGGGCCGGATTCACTCTTATGAAATCGCCGATTGCTGCCTGCGATTTCTCCTCAGCGGGGCCATGGTACTCATATAATGATACACCCGGCGATGTTGAGATGAAAAATTTCACTATTGAAAGAGATCTCGGACCCAATGGTCTGATTTCTTTTATAAGGAAAGCCCGTGAATTCGGATCGTTTGAAATTGAAACGACCATGGACTTTGCCCCCGACTGGATGTATTTCAGTCTTAAACCGGGAGAAAAACATATCAGACCGGAATATTATCCCGCACTTGCAAAGTATTATTCGAAATACCTGCAGGCATATGCAGAGAATGGGATAAACATTGGATATCTGAATCTTTTCAATGAGGCAGAAAATCACTGGTATTCAAATGTCACTTACAAAGCTATCGGGGAAATGATCAGGGATCACGTTGCATCTCAGCTTCAGTCTGACGGACTGACAACAAAAATACAGATGGGTGAATCGTGCAACAGGCCCGAAGGGATAGAAAAATTCCCGGCCGCGATGGATGACCCGGAGGTGAGAAAACATATAAGTACCATGACGGTTCACGGCTATGACTGGGACAAGTTTTCCTCACTCGATGAGCTCCATGAAAGATATCCGGATATTCCAATCTGGCAGACTGAGGTTTGTTATGCAAAGGTAGATGACAAACCAACAAATGTCCCGCCGGGAGCACCGGAAAAGATGCCTGTTTATGATTTCGCGGATGGTGAGTTCTGGGGCAATATGATCATGAATGATATGAAACATCATGTTTCGGCATGGATATACTGGAACATGATCCTGGATCAGAACGGAGGGCCCTGGCTTATCTCTGTGGAACATGGGGATCCAGATAATAACCGCCAGCATTCTGTTGTAATAATAGACAGGAATACAGGTGAAGTTACCTACACCGGTCTGTATTATTATCTTGCCCATTTCAGCAGGTTCATCAGGCCTGAAGCCTTCCGCATCGGCACCACCGGAGATTCTCCGCAACTCAATTATGCTGCATTTTTGAACGGCGATAAATCATTGATCCTTAATATTATAAATAATGGAGAGGGAACAAAATGCAGAATTAAATGGAAAGATAAAACGGTCATCAGGGATCTTAAGCCTCACTCAATAACAACCCTGAAATGGAACTCCGAACCCCAAGTATGATATTATTCCCCGACAACTGGTTAATTTTTCCGGATTATTGGATTGACCTTTGTTTTATGCCTGATAGGATTTATTTGTTTTAACTGACATACATTCAAGTTTCTTATGACAACACGCAGATTATTTATTCAAAAAGCTTCCCTGGGAGCAGCATCGATTGTTTTCAGTGCAAAGAGCTATTCCCGTATAGTCGGAGCAAACGACAGGGTAAGAGTTGGCATTGTGGGTTATTCCGACCGTTTCAGAGGGGCATTGTCTCCATCTTTCCTGAGTCTTGCAAAGGAAATGAATTTTGAATTTACGGCATTATCTGATATCTGGAGGCTCAGAAGGGAGGAAGCGGATGCTTTTTACAAAGCTGCAGGCATAAACCTGCGTCTGGCTCGCAATAATCAGGAGCTTTATGAAAAAAGCGATACTGATGCCGTCATTATAAGCACCGCTGATTTTCAGCATGCCCTGCATTGTGCTGAAGCTGTCGAAGCCGGTCGTGATGCCTATGTTGAGAAGCCTTTTGCCGAAACCATGGCAGATGCCCGAGTTGCGCTGAAAGCTGTTCAGAGGACTGGAAAGATAGTGCAGATTGGATCCCAGAGGAGGAGCGCCCCCAACTACATTGCAGCCAATGAGTATATTAATTCCGGCAAATTCGGTAAGATCGTTATGGTTGAGATGACCTGGAATGTCAATCAGCCCGGAAGATGGAGAAGGCCAAATGCGGTACCTCTGCTGAAAGAGGCCGATACCGACTGGAAAAGATATCTTATGAACCGGCCGGCGGCAGCATTTGACCCGAGAAAATATCTTGAATTCAGGCTATTCTGGCCATATTCCTCGGGAATTCCGGGCCAGTGGATGGCCCACCAGATTGACACTGTTCACTGGTTCACTAAGCTTGGACATCCCGGAAGTGTTGCAGCAAACGGAGGAATATACCTCTGGAAAGACGGCCGTACAAATTTTGATACCATGACTGCCGTTTTTGAATATGGCAATGATGCTGACCCCGACTCAGGATTTCAGGTTGTATATTCATCAAGATTCACAAACTCGGCCGGAGGAGTAAAGGAATTGTATTTCTCAAACGGAGGAATGCTGAACCTGGATACCAACAGGATCACCCCCGAGGGAGGACTGCAGGAAGCTGAAGCAAAAGCCATGAACATGGGTGCAAATCTGCTTGAACCATTTGATCTTCCCTCTGCTACCATCGAGACAGGAGCTGATACGGGAGGCGATCCGATGACCACTGCCCATATGAGAAACTGGATGAAGTGCGTAAGAAGCCGTAAAAAGCCAAATGCCGACGTTACTGCAGGGTATAATCATTCGATTGCCAACATAATGTGCACAGCAAGCCTGCGTACCGGCGAGAAGGCCACATTCGATGAAAAAAACCAGGAAGTGCTGGCCGGAGGCAAGGTTTTTCAGTATTGAAAAGAGTATAAATCAATATTAATAGTAAAAATGAAAAAATCAGTATTATCAATGATTGGGCCTGCTATTGTAGCCGGCATGTTAATGTATTCATTTTCAGCATTTGGAACACCGCCGGAGAAACAGCAGTATTATGAGCTGAGAATTTACAGGTTGAAGGATCCGGGGAAAAATGGTGTTTTCGACAAGTATTTAAAAGATGCTTTCATACCGGCGGTGAAGAAAGCGGGAATAAAGGCTGTCGGGGTTTTCAAACCCATAGAGTCAGATACGGCTTTCGGGAAGATGATTTATATTTTTATCCCTTATAATACTATGGATCAGCATGCTAAGGTAATAGAAGTACTGGAAAACGATCCTGTTCATCAGAAAGCAGGAAAGGATTTTATTGATGCTCCCTACAATGATCCTCCATTTGCCAGATATGAAAGCGTTTTCATGAAAGCCTTTGCATTTATGCCCGCATACCGTATCCCTTCATTCGATACCCCTCCTGCAGAGAGAGTATATGAGTTAAGGAGTTACGAGAGCTGGACAGAGGCAAAGGCCACAAAGAAAATTCATATGTTCAACGAGGGCGGCGAGATAGCCATCTTTGAAAAGGTAGGTTCCAATGCGGTATTCTACGGACAGGTTCTGTTTGGAAGCCTTAAACCACGGCTTATGTACATGACCACATATTCAAACAAACAGTCGAGGGATGAACACTGGAAGGCTTTTGGCAGCCATCCCGACTGGAAGGTCCTTTCAGCAAAACAGGAATATGCAAACACGGTTATAAAACCAAATGCATATCTGCTTCATCCCACTTCATATTCAGATTTTTAATATTGAATATTGACCTGGCGGATCTGCGGGAAACATTTTGTTCCCGCAGATCTCACAGGTCTCAACCTGATCAGTTGGGTAATTCGATTTTTGAAACAGCCTCTTCAACCTCGGCATTGGTCATTTCATGATCGGGAAGATTTCCTTCAAAATACTTTTCGTATGAGGAAATATCAAAGTGGCCATGACCGCTAAGGTTAAACAGGATCGTTCTTGATACTCCTTCAAGGTCCGATTTTCTGGCCTCGTCAAGGGCGGCAGCTATTGCATAGTTTGATTCCGGCGCCGGAAGTATCCCCTCATTTTTTGCAAAAAGCACTCCTCCTTCAAAGCATTCCCTCTGCATCTTTGCCTTGGCTTCAATGAATCCGTCTTTAAGGAGCTGGCTTACCAGTACTCCTGCACCATGGTAACGTAAGCCTCCGGCATGGATCTTTTCGGGAATGAAGTTATGCCCCAGGGTGAACATAGGCAATAATGGGGTCATTCCTGCCGAATCCCCGAAATCGTACATGAATTTTCCTTTTGTCAGCTTCGGACATGATGAAGGTTCAACTGTAACGAACCTGGTCTTTTTCCCATTCACAATGTTTTCCCGTATAAAGGGAAATGATATGCCTGAAAAGTTTGAACCACCCCCGAAACATCCGATGACGACGTCAGGATAATCCCCGGCTTTTTCCATCTGCAGAAGTGCTTCCTGCCCGATTATTGTCTGATGGAGGGAAACATGATTCAGCACGCTTCCAAGTGAATATTTGGTATAAGGATCCTGAACGGCAATCTCCATTGCCTCAGAGATTGCTATTCCCAGACTTCCCGGTGAATCGGGATCCTGTTCCAGCACTTTTCTGCCTGACTCGGTCATTGTGCTGGGCGATGGCACCACCTTGGCACCATAGGAGTTCATCAAAAGCTTCCGCCCGGGTTTCTGGTGATAGCTTACCTTGACCATGAATACCAGCAATTCAAGTCCGAAATGCTGGCAGGCATAACTCAGGGCGCTTCCCCATTGGCCTGCTCCTGTTTCGGTGGTGATCCTTTTGATGCCTTCCTGCTTGTTGTAATATGCCTGTGCAATGGCAGTGTTGGCTTTATGAGAACCGGAATAATTTCCTCCCTCATACTTGTAGTATATTTTGCTTTTAGTCCCTAAAGCCTTTTCAAGATTTACTGCCCTGAACATCGGTGAGGGCCTGTAAGCTTTATAAAGGTCCATAACTTCATCTGGTATGTCGATATACCTTTCGGCAGAAACCTCCTGTTTGATCAATTCCATCGGGAAAACTGCAGCAAGCGCTTCGGGTCCGATAGGTTCGCGCGTAACCGGGTTAAGGGGCGGCAAAGGCTTATTGGGCATATCTGCCACAATATTATACCATTGACGGGGCAACTCCTTTTCGCTGAGTGAAATCTTTGTGCTCTTTTTCATAGTTTTATTTATTAAATGGTTAACGAGTTTCCAAATAAAAAAGGCATGCTGTGAACAGCATGCCTCAATGGTAGATATCTTTCTGAAGATTATATATTGGCCTTATTCACAGCTTAACGATTTAGGCTGCGCCAGGACCAGATATATAACTTTGCAAATTTCATGGCATCAAAAATAAACAAAAATTTAATTCTGCAAGTAAAAAACAAAAAAAAATTATGATTTGTTATTTTTTTTCAGCTGATAGCTTACTGATATATATTGCAGGGACCTGTTTAAAAATTGATATTGTTTTGGGTAAAATATTTATTGAATAAAGCAATGTTTCTTATTGTTTTACGATAAATAATCTGATGAATTATTTGTCGGTAAATCGCATACGAAAACCGCTGGAGCGGTATAATATGAATAGCCGCATCATTCATGAACAACTGCCCCTGCCTTCCTCAGATCTTCGAAAAACTGCGGATAGGATTTCGCGACGCAATGTGAGTCTTTAATGTGTACCGTTCCCTCAGCTCCAAGGGCCGCCACTGCAGCTGCCATTGCAATACGGTGGTCGTTGTGTGATGCTACAGAGGCTCCCGTTACCCTGCCACCGGTGATTAACATCAGATCCTCTTCGACCCATATTTTAATCCCCATTTTACCGAATTCGCTTATAAGGGCATCTGCCCTGTTGCATTCCTTATGAAGAAGCCGCGATGCCCCCATTATCCTTGATGTGCCTTCACAATAGGCAGCCAGTGCAGCAAGGGGAGGGAAGAGGTCGGGTGAATCGGTGGCATCAAATTCAAAACTCTTCATTGCTGATCTGGAAACTTCTATCCTGTTTTCACTTATTCTTATCCTGGCCCCGGCTTTTTCCAACGCTTTCAGAATTGCCTTGTCACTCTGACAACTTCCTGCATGAAGGCCTCTGACAACAATATCGCCGTTTATTGCTCCTGCAACGATCAAAAATGCCCCGCCGCTCCAGTCTCCCTCCACCTCAAAGGTCCTTGATCTATATGTTTGCCTGCCCTCAATAGAGAATACCTTATAATCTTCATTGGTTACCCTGATCCCGAAATCCTTCAGGACATTTATAGTCATGTCAACGTATGGCTTGCTTTTCAGGTTTGAAACAACCACCAGCGAATCTTCAGCGGTAAGGGGCAAAGCCATAAGCAGGCCTGTCAGCAGCTGGGAGCTTACCGATCCGTCTATCTCACATCTTCCTCCTCTTATCGGCCCCCTGATTGTCAGGGGAAGGAATCCTCCATTACTGCCGAATCCGGCCCCGAGCTGGACCAGCGCATCGCCGATCATATTCATAGGCCTGGTCTTAAGTGATCCGGATCCATTCATGATTATTTCATCTGGAAACAGTGCAGCAATTGGTGAGAACATCCTGATCGCCAGTCCCGATTCCCCACAATTGAGTTTTCTCTCCTTAACCTCGCGGCAACCTGTGATAAGCATCCGATTCTCTTCTGGTTCTACTTTTGATCCAAGCCCTACGGCAATGCTCATTGCTGCAAGTGAATCATCACAGTATGAGGGATTTATTATAAGACTCTCTCCTTCGGCAAGCATTGCTGCTGCGATAGCTCTTTGTGTCATGCTCTTGGAGGAAGGTGATTTTAACTCCCCTCCGATAAAGGATGGATCAACAGATCTTTCCATAAGATTGCCATTTAGTATTTTTCAGCTGTAACACCCGATATGCCGTTATTCATTATTCTCATCTGGTGGTTTATTGATTCCTGATGGATAGCTTTGAAAACAGTATCGATCAATTCCCTGCTGAGACCTTTAGCCTCTCCGTTTATCAGAACTTTGCTTATGATTTCATCCCAGCGGGTTGTCTGCAAGATAGTAATATTGTTTTCTTTTTTATTGAGAATTCTATTTTTCTTTTACAGACTCCTTT
>CAZTDW010000002.1:17114-77374 GCA_964611835.1 uncultured Rikenellaceae bacterium
TTTATACTGTCCTATTGTTTCTGCAATTTTCATTCGTTTTTCAAGGATATCGATAAGGTAATCATCGAAGATGTCAATCTGCTGCCTTAATTCACCCAGTATGTCGAGCAGTTTCGGATCGGAAGGGACAGGGCTTCTGAGGATTAGCCTGCTGAGGAGCTCTTTCAGATCGTTGGGAGTAAGCTGCTGGGCCGAATCGCTGAGCGCTTTATCGGGATTGATATGAGATTCGATCATCAGTCCGTCGAAATTCAGATCGAGAGCTTTCTGGGAGATCTCATAAAGATATTTTCTGGCGCCTGATATGTGACTTGGGTCACACATTATTGGCAGGTCGGGTATGCGTCTCCTCAGTTCAATGGGCAGCTGCCAGTTAGGCTGATTACGGTAAACCGTCCTTTCGTATGTTGAGAACCCACGATGGATCGCCCCCAGCCGGGTTATCCCCGCCTTTGCTATCCGCTCAATGGCTCCGATCCATAGATCAAGATCCGGATTGATGGGATTTTTTACAAGCACCATTACATCTACTCCGCTCAGGGCATCTGAAATTTCCTGTACTGTGAAAGGATTAACAGAAGTCCTTGCACCGATCCAGAGCATGTCAATTCCATACTTAAGCGCCTCATAAACATGCTTCTCGTTTGCAACCTCAGTGCCTACCATCAGGCCTGTTTCCTGTTTCACGTTTCTCAGCCACTTGAGTCCTTCAGTTCCAATCCCTTCAAAGGAATTTGGCCTCGTGCGAGGTTTCCATATACCTGCCCTGAAAAGGCTCACTTCCTTAATCCGGGCCAGTTCCTTCGCAGTTGCCATAACCTGCTCCTCGGTTTCAGCACTGCAAGGGCCTGATATCAGGAAAGGTCTCCCCTTGTAGCCTCTCCATTCTTTAATCAGCGATGTTCCTAATTCAAGTACCATATTCCTTTTATATTAATTATGTTAGTGTAATATCTTCCTTATCTTGTTTGCCTCTTCCATGAGTGCTTTCAGTCCCTCCTTGTTCCTCTCACTGATCATCCTTTTAAACAGATTCATTTTCTCAATATAATTGTCCATCACTTCAAGGATGAATTCCGAATTCTCGAGGAATATAGGAGCCCATGTTTCACCGTTGCTCTTTGCAAGCCTTACTGTGCTCTCAAAGCCTCCGCCTGCAAGCGCCGTGATATGCTCCTCCTCCTTTTCCTTGTCGAGCACACTGAGCGCAAGGGAGAAAGAGGTGATGTGAGAAATGTGCGAGACATACGCCACATGTATATCATGATCGGCAGAATCCATATAGATCCTTCGCATGTTTAGCGTGTCGAGCATGCTCTCGGCTGTCTGGAGGGCGTCAGCATCGCTTTTCTCGGAATCGCAGACTATTGCGATCTTGTAATCAAAGAGCTTACCGATGGCTGCAAGCGGGCCTGAAAATTCGGTTCCTGCCATAGGGTGGAGGGCGACATATCTTCCCCTTGCAGGGTGGTGTTCTGAAATCCTGGCTATGCTGGCTTTGGTTGATCCCATGTCGGTCACAACTTTTTTTGTGCCCTGTATTCTGTCGAGGATATCCGGCAGCATCATGCAATTGGCATCTACCGGGCTGCTTAATATTATCAGGTCGCTTCTGTCGACCGCCGTTTCAAGAGAATCCGTTTCATCAACAATACCGCAGAGCTGGGCAATGTTCCTGTGCTGCATATTCAGGTCAACGCCAATTATTTTATTTACAAATCCGCGCTTGCGAAGATCGATCATCATTGACCCTCCGATAAGTCCTATGCCTACAACAGCTACTGTCATGAAGTTAAAGTTGATTATGAGTGATTTGTATTGAACGATACCAGTCTTTCCCTGGCTTCTGAAAGCCGGTCTTCACTGGCGCATAATGAAATACGGACATATCTGTTCCCGTTTTGTCCGAAAATAAATCCCGGAGTTATAAATACATGTGTCTTTGTCAGTATTTCCTCGGCAAACTCTTCTCCGCTTTCGATATTTTCAGGGATCCTTCCCCAGAGGAACAGGCCGGCCTGCTCCCTGTCAAAAGTGCATCCAAGGATGTCAAGTATTGATTCTGCCGTTTTGCGGCGCCTGCGATAAAGGCTGTTTACGTTTTCATACCATGAATCCGGATTATTAAGAGCTTCAACAGCTGCCATCTGCATAGGCATGAACATTCCCGAGTCCATATTGCTCTTTACCTTCAGAATGGCTTTGATGTATTCCCTGTTTCCAGCGACCATTCCAATCCTCCATCCTGCCATGTTGTGCGATTTGCTCATGGAATTAAGCTCAATGGCCGCATCCATCGCGTTTTCAACATTCAAAACACTAAGGTATTCAGTGTTAAGGATGAAACTGTACGGATTATCATTGCATAGAAGGATATTATTCCTCGATGCAAACGACACCAGCCTTGACAGGACCTCGTGCGAAGCCTTTGTTCCTGTAGGCATATGGGGATAATTGATCCACATGATTTTCGTTCCGGTCAGATCGCTTTTTTCGAGCGAGTCAATATCAGGTAACCAATTGTTTTCTTCTTTTAGGTCATAGTATCTGACCCTGCCTCCAACAAGATTTGTCACTGATGAATAAGTCGGATACCCGGGATCAGGCACCAGAACCTCATCGCCCGGATTAACAAAAGCCATGCTGATATGCATTATTCCTTCCTTGCTTCCCATCAGCGGCAGGATTTCTCCTTCCGGATCAAGCCTTACATTGAAGTACCTCAGATACCATTCTGCAAAAGCTTTCCTGAGTGCGGGAATGCCTGTATAGCTCTGGTAACCGTGTACATCTGGTTTTTCAGCCTCGGCGGCCAGCCGGCTGACAGTGTTTCCGGAAGGAGGCTGGTCGGGGCTTCCGATCCCGAGATTTATAACATCGGCGCCTTCCTGGCGCATATCATCTATTTGCTTCAGTTTGCGGGAAAAGTAATACTCCTCTACAAGCAATGTCCTGTCAGCAGGTTTAACTTTCATAAAGCATGTCTCCTTTTTTATAGATTCCAAGGATCTCCAGATTGCTGGTGTCTTTTTTCAGTACGTCGGTAATCACCTCCAGAGTGGCTCCAGAAGGAAGTTCCAGGTCGAGGTAAAACATGTATTCCCATTCACCGTTAAGTCTCGGAACAGACTGAATTTTCGAAAGATTTATGTTCATCTCTGCAAGCCTGACAAGTACTGAGGCGAGTGATCCGGGCTTATGGCCCGTGGCAAAACAGGCTGATACCTTGTTTCCACCCGTTTTCACTTTGTCTTCACTTCCAATCACCAGGAACCTTGTGTAATTCTTCTTATATGTCTCAATGCCCGGTGCAATAATCTCCAGTCCGTATATTTCCGCAGCTTTCGCCGAGGCAATGGCTGCAATTTTTTTAAGCCTGTGTTCAGAAATGAGTTTTGCACTTCCAGCAGTATCGTCAGCCTCAACAAGAGTTATGTCGGGGTAGTTGTTGAGGAACGTCATGCACTGCGACAATGCAATGGGATGAGACCTTATCTGCTTTATTTCATGTATGGTCTGGCCGGGTAATGCCATCAGATTCTGAACAACCCTGAGGTTGTGCTCTCCAAGCATCTTCAGCCCCGATTCCCTGATAAGGTTGTAATTGTAAAGAATGCTGCCGGAGCGGGCATTCTCAATCGCCATCATTGCAACATCTGCATATCCTTCCTGTACTGCTTTGAGCGTCATGTCGAATGTTGAGCAGGTAACAATGTCAATGACATCATTTCCGAAATACTGCCTTGCCGCTACTTCGTGAAAACACCCGAGCTCCCCCTGTATTGATACTTTCATTTCCTTAGTTATTAAAATAAGAAGGGCCCCTTTTGGGGACCCTTGCTTTTATATTGTCTTTTTAAAAGTATACAAAAATCCCCTTATCTCTTTTTGGAATAAAAAAAGAAATAGAAGAAAAAATAGTTGTATACAATATTCATTAGTTCTCTTTAATGGGCAACAAAAATAATGCATTTATTAATATTTTCAAAAAAAATAAACATAAAATTGAAAATTGCTGTAAAATTTAAATTCAAGGTATATCGCCTGATAACAAATTAAGTAAGCCCTTTTTTTGGTTAACAAGGACCGGCAGGAGAATTAGACGGAAGCATCTAACCTGATTTGTGCCTTGATAGAAGTATCTCTTCTATATCAGAAAATGACAGATTTTTGGCTTTGAGCAATATGAGAAGGTGGTAAAGAAGGTCCGCTGCCTCATTCATGAAAAGATCAATATTATCGTCCTTTGATTCTATTATAAGCTCAACAGCCTCTTCTCCAACTTTCTGAGCTATCTTGTTTATCCCCTTCCTGTAAACTTTATTGGTGTAGGAATCAGCGATATTTTCATCAATTCTCTGGCTTATAATGGTTTCAAGTTCATAAATAAATCCCTTTGGAACTTCTTCGCCAAAGCACGACTTGTTTCCTGTATGGCAGACAGGCCCGGCAGGATTAACCCTGATAAGTATTGAATCGTGATCGCAGTCTGTTGTTATTTCCTTAACAAACAGATAATTGCCTGATGTTTCTCCCTTGGTCCATAAGCGGTTTTTACTCCGGCTGAAAAATGTGACCCTGCCTTCCGATTTTGTTTTCTCATATGCCTCCTCATTCATGAAACCCAGCATTAATACCTGAAGGGTATTGTAATCCTGTATAACTGCAGGAACCAGTCCGTTTCCTTTGCTGAAATCTATTGCTGTCATTGCTTATGTTTTTAATCCTGTGTTCCTGAGTTGTTTTTCTTATAACTTTCTGGTTCCTGAATAGGAATTCATCACCGGATTATTTGCCTGGATCCGCCAGAAATAACCTGGGAACAAAGGTGGTGTTTAGTGTCTTACATTTATGTTTCTGTCTGAGAGATATTTTTTTAACTCAGGAATCGGGATCTCCCCGAAATGAAAAATACTTGCTGCCAGTGCGGCACTGCACCCCGTAAGGTTAAAAACTTCCACGAAGTGCTCCATATTTCCTGCTCCGCCTGATGCGATGACAGGGATGCTTACTGTTTCACTTACTTTTCTTGTAATATCTATTGAAAATCCCATTTTTGTGCCGTCCGTATCCATAGAGGTAAGCAGAATCTCTCCTGCGCCAAGCCCCTGAACTTTTGCTGCCCATTCGACAGTTTTCAGTGTGGTAGGGGTCCGGCCACCGTCAACAAAGACGATCCATTCGTTGTTGATAAAATTGGTGTCAATGGCCACTACAAGGCACTGGCTACCGAATTTCCCGGCAACTTCTCCTATCAGCCCGGGATTCCTGACAGCCGATGAGTTAATGCTTACTTTGTCTGCCCCTGCACTGATGAGCAATCCGACATCTTCAATCGAATCAATGCCACCGCCTACGGTGAAAGGAAGATTTATTTCAGCAGCAATCCGGGTTACCAGTTCTGCAAAAGTCTTCCTTTTCTCAACGGTAGCCGTAATATCGAGGAAAATAAGTTCATCAGCCCGTTGTTTCACATACTCCCTGGCAAGCTCAACCGGATCACCCGCATCGCGGATATTCACGAAATTGACTCCCTTGACGGTCCTTCCGTCTTTAATGTCAAGACATGGAATTATTCTCTTTTTCAGCATAGCCGGCTAAGGTCTTTTAAATTAAGTAATCCTTCATACAGGGCTTTTCCTATTACAGCCCCTTCACATCCTATTTCAGAGAGTTTCTCCACATCCCCAACAGTGCTGATACCCCCGCTGGCAATAAGGCTTATGCCTGGGATCTCCAGTATTTCCCTGTACAGGTCGAAAGAAGGGCCGCTGAGCATGCCATCTTTTTCGATGTCTGTACAGAGAGCATATTTCACTCCCCGTGCCTTGTACCCGCTTATGAATTTAAAAATGTCTATTTCATTGTTATCCATCCATGCGCCGTAATGAACACGCCGGTCGTGGGAGTCGGCACCTAGTATGATCTTTTCCGGACCGAACATGTCAAGCCATTGCATGAAAAGAGTCTCATTGGTCACCGAAATACTTCCAATAGTTACCTGGTCTGCCCCGGAGTCGAAGAGAAGCCTCAAATCGTCAGTGGTTCTTATTCCTCCTCCGAAGTCAATTTTCAGTGAAGTGTTTGATGAAATCTCTTTCAGTATACGGTGATTGACGATCTTTTTCTCCCTGGCTCCATCCAGGTCGACCATGTGCAGGTATTTGAAACCGTGGTCTTCTGCCTGCCTCGCAACGTCAAGGGGATTTGTACTGTAAATCCTTGTTGTGGAGTAATCTCCTTTAGTGAGTCTTACACATTTGCCGTCTATAATATCCAGGGCAATAATTATTCTCATAGGTCCAGGAAATTTTTAAGGATCCTGACTCCGGTGCCTGCAGATTTCTCAGGATGGAATTGGGTGGCATAAAAATTGTCCTTGTGCATTGCTGCACTGAAAGGGACTATGTAATTGCAGATCGCCGTCGTTTCATTGGTTATTTCAGCAAAATAACTGTGAACAAAATAGACATCCTCATCCTTTTCAATGTCTTTGAAAAGTTCTCCATTTGCTGAATCAAGATTGTCCCACCCCATGTGAGGCACCTTGTCGAGCGGCGGAAACCGTTTTACAACCGATCTGAAGATACCCAGGCATTGTGTATCACCTTCATCCGAGAAACGGCATAGCAGCTGAAGTCCCAGGCATATCCCCAGAACAGGCTGTTTCAGTGATACTATGACCCTGTCAAGTTCTGCAGACCGCAGATATTGCATGGCAGAACTGGCCTCTCCGACTCCGGGGATAATAACCTTATCAGCTGAAAGGATTTCATGAGGATCATCAGTGACCCTGTTTTCGCAGCCGAACCGGTTTAATGCGTTACGAACCGACTGGATGTTGCCTGCGTTATATTTAATTATTGCTATCATAATGTTCCCTTGGTAGAAGGTAATTGATTGATCCCCGTCTTTCTGACAGCCATCCTGATGGACTTGGCAAAAGCCTTGAATACAGCTTCGATCTTATGATGGTCATTATCTCCTTCAGCCTTTATATTGAGGTTGCAGCCTGAACTGTCGCAAAAAGACTTGAAGAAATGGAAAAACATCTCTGTGGGAACATCACCGATCTTCTCCCGGCTGAAAGTAACATCCCATGTAAGCCAGGGCCTTCCTCCGAAGTCAATTGCTGCCTGTGCAAGTGAATCGTCCATAGGCAGAAGGAATCCATATCTCTCGATGCCCTTCTTTTTCCCAAGGGATTTGGAAAGAGCCTGCCCCAGTGCAATGGCAACATCTTCAACAGTATGATGTTCGTCAACATGCAGGTCGCCGGTAACCTTTATGACAAGATCTACTGCCCCGTGCCTTGCGATCTGATCAAGCATATGGTCGAAGAATCCCAGCCCGGTGCTTACCGAACTTTTTCCCGTACCGTCAAGATTGATATCTATGCTTATTGATGTTTCACCTGTCTTTCTATCGATGGAAGCTCTTCTCGGGATAGCTTTTAGGAACATGTAGATATCGTTCCAGTCTCTGGTGCTCAGAACTGCATCGGGATGTTTTTTGTCGCTTATGTATATTGCTTTGCATCCCAGGTTCTTTGCCAGCCCTATATCTGTCACCCTGTCGCCTATCACATACGAAGATTCCAGATCTATTCCCGAAGCAAGATATTTTGTGAGCAGTGCAGTCCCTGGTTTCCGGGTAGGCGCATTATCTTCGGGGAATGTCCTGTCAATAAATACCTCTGCGAACCTGATGCCTTCTGCTTCAAGGATCTGAATTACCTTATTGTGAGGCGGCCAGAAACTCTCCTCGGGGAATGAAGGGGTTCCAAGACCATCCTGGTTGGTGACCATAACCATTTCATAATCCGTTTCGGCAGAAATTCTCGACAACGCGGTTATGACACCAGGCAAAAACCTTAGATCTTCAAAGGTGTCGACCTGCTCATCAAGCGGTTCTGTTATTATTGTGCCGTCCCTGTCAATAAACAATACCTTTTTCATCTGCATTAACCCTGTTTTGTGTTCAGTTGGGATCCTGCATCATGCATTTTCCCCAGCAGTTATTATCAACTGCCAAATATACGGTTGTTAAACTTTTATTCTGTTCAGTTCAGCCAGAAGCCTGTTGTTTTCCGATCTGGTGCCTACAGTTATCCTGAGACAACCCGGAATGATCCGGCTCCTGTTTCTGACGATTATATTATTGTCTACAAGTGTGTTATATATAGAATCGGGATCACAAATCTTTACTAGAAGGAAATTTGCATCCGACGGGTATATTTTTTCGACTATCCTGAGCCTGCCGAGAGCTGCTCTCAGCCTTTCCCTTTCTCTGATTATCCTTCTGACCTGATCCAATGACTTTTCGTAATGTGCCAGCTGACTGAGGGCAGCTCTCTGGTTCAATGAACTTATGTTATAAGGGGGCTTAAGCTTGTTGAAGTATTTTACTATCTGCCGGTTTGCAAAAGCCATTCCGATCCTTGCCGCAGCCAGTCCGTACGCCTTGCTGAAGGTCTGCATCACAATAAGATTGGGATATTTGCCTGTCATGGTTTTGAATGACTGTTTTCCGGAAAAATCACTGTATGCCTCGTCAATCAGGACGATGCATCTGCATCCGGTAATAATGGATTCAATATCAACATAATCAAGTGAATTTCCTGTTGGATTGTTCGGGCTGCAGATGAATATAAGCTTAAGGAACGGATCATCAAGGGCGGAAGCTGCTTTTTCCTTGTCTATCTGGAATCTGTCAGTCAGCGGTATTTTGATGAAATTTATGTCGTTTATTCCGGCACTGACCTCATACATACCGTAAGTGGGGGAGAAGGCAAGTGCTTTATCAATACCCGGACGACAAAATGTCCTGTAGGCCAGATCAATGATTTCATCGCTGCCGTTTCCGAGAAAGATGTTTTCCTCAGGCACCTGCTTTATCTTGCTGATCTGTGATTTCAGCACTTTCTGGTACGGATCGGGATACCTGTTCAGTTTCCCATAGGGATTTTCATTTGCATCCAGAAAAATGCCCTCTTTTCCCTGGAACTCATCCCTAGCCGATGAGTAGGGAATGAGAGCCTTGACATTATCCCTTACCAGTAAATTTATATCAACCATTTTTCAGCGAATTGAGACGTATTGTAACTGCATTCTTATGTCCTTCGAGCATTTCCGCTTCAGCCATTTTTTCGATTACCGGTCCCAGAACTTTTATCCCTTCCGCGGTTACTTCCTGGAAAGTGATGCTTTTCATAAAGCTTTCTGTAGAAACGCCGCTGTAACTTCTTGCATAGCCGTTTGTCGGAAGGGTATGATTTGTCCCTGACGCATAATCACCCGCGCTTTCACAACTGTATTTTCCAAGGAACACCGATCCTGCATTCCTGACAAGTTCTGCTGAAGAAGCAGGATCCGAAACTGCAATAATGAGGTGTTCGGGAGCATAACGATTACTGAATGCCATGCATTTATCAGGGGTATCAAAGAAAATGAGCATGCTGTTTTCAAGAGCTTTTTCTGCAATCGCACTTCGGGGAAGAAGAAGAAGTTGCCTGCCAATTTCATCCCTCACCTCCGAGATCAGCCGGATGCTTGTGGAAACCAGTACCACCTGACTGTCAGCTCCATGTTCAGCCTGCGCAATAAGGTCAGTTGCCACAAACGAAGGTTCGGCATTTTCATCGGCTATTACAAGAACTTCACTTGGGCCGGCCGGCATGTCAATCGGAATCCCGTCAAGCTGCACCATCTCCTTTGCTTTTGTGACATACTGATTGCCCGGACCGAATATCTTGTCAGTTGCCGGAATAATTTCTGTGCCGTATGCCATTGCTGCTATTGCCTGTGCGCCGCCTACCCTGAAAACCGATGTCACTCCTGATACTTTGGCCGAATAGAGGATCAGAGGATTTACCCGCCCTTTCCTGTCAGGGGGGGTGCACATGATTGTCTCCCTGCAGCCTGCTATCCTTGCAGGAATAGCCAGCATAAGCACTGTTGAAAAGAGGGGAGCTGTCCCTCCGGGGATATACAGGCCGGCTCTCTCTACGGGAACGCTTTTTCTCCAGCATGTTACACCATTCAGGGTCTCAACAGGTTTTTCAACCGTAAGCTGTGACCTGTGAAACTTCTCAATATTTGAGCCTGCAATGGCTATGGCTTTCTTCAGGTCATCCGGAATGAGTTTCTCCGAATCTGAAATTTCATCATCCGGAATTCTCAGGTCATCCGTCTCAGCTCCGTCAAATTGCCTGTTATATTGCACAAGAGCTTTATCTCCTTCAGTCCTGACTCTCATCATTATTTCCCTTACCTGATCACCAAGTTCTGACTGATTTTTTACAGGCCTTTTGCAGAGATCTTTCCATGTGTCCGTTGCCGGATTTTCGAGTGTCCTCATTACATGATCATTTTTTCTATTGGTATCACAAGAATTCCTTCAGCGCCAGCCTTCCTGAGCTGGTTGATTCTTTCCCAGAATTCATCTTCCTTAACGACCGAGTGCAGACTGCACCATCCTTTTTCTGCCAGCGGCAGTATTGTAGGACTTTTCATGCCGGGCAGGATTTTGCAGATCTCGGTAATAGCAGATTCAGGCGCATTCAGAAGAATGTATTTGTTTTCCTTTGCATTCTTCACTGCCCTGATCCTGAAAAGAAGCTTGTTCAGAATGTCAAGACTGTCAGAGTCAAGATTTTTGTTCGCAATTAATACAGCCTGACTTCTCAGAATTGTTGCCACCTCCTTTAATCCGTTGGTCATCAAAGTGCTTCCGGAGCTTACTATGTCGCATACGGCATCTGCCAGACCAATACCCGGTGCAATCTCAACGCTGCCGCTCAATTCTTCTATTTCGGCGGACACCTTGTTATTGTTAAGGTAATCTGTCAGAAGCTTGGGATAGCTTGTGGCAATCCTCCTGTTCATCAGGTATTCCGGCCCCGTAAACTCCTCCTCCTTTGGTATGGCCAGGCTCAGCCGGCAATGTGCAAATCCAAGCTGTTCAAGAATATCAACATCCTTGTTCTTTTCAAGAACCATATTTTCCCCAAGTATTCCGATGTCGGCAACCTGTTGTTCAACGTACTGGGGAATGTCATCGTCCCTCAGGAATAAAACCTCCACCGGGAAATTGACAGCCTGGGTCTTTAGCACATTTACTCCGTTTGAGAATTTGATTCCGCACTCTTCCAGCAATTTATGTGAGTTTTCACTTAATCTTCCTGTCTTCTGGATCGCAATTTTAAGTTTTTTCATTCTTCTTGATTATTATCTGAGCAGACTTAAAGGCAGAAAAAAACCCGCCTGTTTTCTCAGACGGGTTTATGATATCCTTATTTAAAATGACATATCAATTTCATCTCGCCTGAGAGCAAGTGTGAAAATGATGATGATGTAACATAATCTGATTCATTATTACAAAAATGAAATGCAAATATAGAGGATATTTAATAATTATCACAAAAATACTATAAAAACTTAATCCGCAGATGATTTTTATATTGTACAGGGGGTAAAACTAACGGTTTGAAGAATGGTAATAAACCCTTAACCTTCAATCAGTTTTTCCCTGAACAGGCTTTCAGACCCTTTCGGCAACAAGATCACCGACTTCGGTGGTTGAGTAGCCCATCCTGCCTGCACCCATATCCTTCAGCTTGTTAGCCGTCACATCCATTATGGCACTCTCGATTGACCTTGAGGCTGCATCTTCCCCCAGGTGCTCGAGCATCATTGCCCCGCAGGCAATCGATGCCAGAGGATTGATCACGTTCATTCCGGTGTATTTTGGTGCTGATCCGCCTATAGGTTCGAACATTGATACTCCCTGCGGATTGATATTGCCTCCTGCGGCAATCCCCATTCCGCCCTGGGTTATAGCTCCCAGATCTGTTATTATGTCACCGAACATGTTGGTTGTGACAATCACGTCGAACCATTCAGGATTCTTCACCATCCACATGCATGTAGCATCAACATGATAATATTCCCGGTTGATGTCGGGGTACTCAGCCTTTCCTATTTCATGGAATGCCCTTTCCCACAGGTCAAATACATAGGTCAGCACGTTTGTCTTGCCGCAGAGTGCAAGTGTCTTCTTTTTGTTCCTTTTTCTGGTGTATTCAAATGCATATCGAAGGCATCTGTCCACCAGGAAACGTGTGTAAACCATATTTTGCATGGCTACCTCGTTGGGAGTTCCCTTCATTGTGACTCCTCCGCTTCCGGTATATACATCACCGGTATTTTCCCTTACGACGACATAGTCAATATGCTCCGGTCCCTTGTTTTTAAGGGGAGTCTCAACACCGGGGTAAAGCTTTATCGGACGAAGGTTAATGTACTGGTCCAGTTCAAACCTGAGCTTCAGAAGTATTCCCTTTTCAAGGATCCCTGGTTTTACATCAGGATGGCCTATCGCTCCAAGGAAGACAGAGTCAAATTTTTTCAGTTCTTCCGATGCCGATTCCGGCAAAACTTCACCTGTCCTTAGGTATCTTTCGCCTCCGAAATCAAATTCAGTGAAGTTCAATCCGAATCCGAATTTTGAAGCTGCGGCGGCAAGTATTTTTTTACCCTCCCTTACTACTTCCGGACCCGTTCCGTCGCCTGGAATTACAGCAATATTGTATGTTTTGCTCATAAGTTTTTTATTTGTTGATTATTCAGGTTATAATTTATTATGGTTCTGGTTTTAGATAAAATCAAACTGATATGCGTTTCTTTTCTGTTCCGTTGAGGCCTTCAACAATGTTAAGCATTTTCTCAGTAGCCTTTATTGCCGATTCGGTCTGATCTGCATCAAGTCCCTTGGTCCTGAATTCCCTTCCATTGAAGCTCCATGATATGACTGTTTCAACGAGGGCATCAGTCTTGCCGCCGGGAGGTATTGATACCTCGTAGTCGGTCAGGCTCGGAAGCCCTTTTCCAAGCTTGTCATAGATTACGCGCAGAGCTTTCATGAAAGCATCATATTGGCCGTCTCCCGATGATGTCTCCTGGTAAACTTTTCCATCGATTTCGATCTGAACGCTGGCGAACGGCTTTAGCCCAAATGACAGGGATAGTGAGTAATTCTTGATGAATATCTTATATTCAGTCCGGTCACTTCCCAGAACGTCTGAAATTATGAAGGGAAGATCCTCGGTGGTTACATTTTCTTTTTTATCTCCCAGCTCGATCACTCTCTGGGTAACCTTGGCAATTGATTCGGGGCTCAGGCTAAGCCCGAACTCCTCAAGGTTCTTTTTTATTGTAGCTTTTCCCGACTGTTTTCCAAGCGCATATTTTCTTTTTCTCCCGAATCTTTCAGGCAGCAGGTTGTTATAATAGAGGTTGGCCTTGCTGTCTCCGTCGGCATGGACTCCTGAAGTCTGTGTAAAGACATTTTCACCTACAACCGGTTTGTTGACGGGGATCCTGATTCCGCTGAAAGTTTCAACAATCTTGCTTGCCTTTGTAATCTCCGACTCATTTACATTTGTCTCGATGCTCAGCTGATCATGAAGAACCCCGATGACACTCGCGAGAGGAGAATTTCCGGCTCTCTCGCCAAGTCCGTTGACGGTTGTATGAACACCTTTAGCACCAGCCTTTACTGCGGAAAAAACGTTTGCAACGGCAAGATCGTAATCATTGTGAGAATGAAAATCAAAATGCAGATCAGGATATCGTTCAACTATTTTACTTACGTAATTGAACGTTAACTCCGGATTGAGTATTCCAAGTGTATCGGGAAGCATGAACCTTGCGATCGGGTCATTTTTCAGATTATCTATCATATAAAATACATAGTCTTCCGAATGGATCATGCCATTCGACCAGTCTTCAAGATAGATATTCACCTGAATGTCGAGTTTCTCGGCTTTCTTTAAGATCTCCCTGATATCACTTACATGCTGTTCGGGTGTTTTCCTCAGCTGCTTTTCAAGATGGTTCAGCGAACCTTTGCAAAGAAGGTTTATTACTTTTCCACCCGCATCATGAATCCAGCTCAGTGAAACATCCCCGTCGACAAAGCCGAGCACTTCAACTTTTCTTTGTATGTTGTTCTGCCTCGCCCATTCGGTTATCTTTCTCAGGGCTTCAAATTCCCCTGTGGATACGCGTGCTGATGCCACTTCAATGCGGTCTACCTTCACATCTTTCAGTAGTATTGATGCAATATGAAGCTTTTCCAGCGGAGAATATGACACGCCCTGGGTTTGCTCACCATCCCTCAGGGTAGTATCCATTATTTCGATTTTCATTTTACTTCTTTTTGGTTTCGAAAGCAACGATCTCTTCCTTTATGCCTAACAGGTAATCAATATCATCAAGTCCTTTAAGAAGACATTCTTTTTTATACGGATTTATATCAAAACTTGCTGATCTGTTATCTGATAATATACTGATAACCTGGTGTGTCAGGTCTATTTTCACCCTGGTTTCCGGTTTTTTCTGAACAAGATCGAGCAGGTCGGCGAGAAATTTCTCAGGGACGACAACCGGAAGCAGCCCGTTGTTAAGTGCATTGTTTTTAAAAATATCTGCGAAGAAGCTTGATACAACTGCCCTGAATCCATAATCATATATTGCCCAGACAGCATGTTCACGGCTTGATCCGCTCCCGAAATTCTTACCGGCAACAAGGATTTTGCCGCTGAAATCCGGATTATTTAAAATGAACTGAGTATTAAGATTCCCCTCTTTGTCATATCTCCAGTCACGGAACAGGTTTTCTCCGAATCCTTCCCTGGAAGTTGCACTTAAAAACCTCGCCGGTATTATCTGATCGGTATCGATATTCTGCAATGGCAGGGGAACACAGGTTGATTCGAGTATTTCAAATTTTTCTTTTGACATTTCTTTAATTGTTTAGCAATATTCAACCGATAAATTCCCTGGGATCGCTTATTTTTCCGGTAATTGCAGCAGCAGCGGCTGTTAGCGGGCTCGCCAGAAGAGTCCTTGCACCAGGTCCCTGGCGTCCTTCAAAATTCCTGTTTGAAGTTGAGACAGCGTATTTTTTGGGCGGTATTTTATCCTCGTTCATGGCAAGGCATGAGGAGCATCCCGGTTCCCGCAGATCGAATCCCGCATCTTTAAGTATGGTTGCAAGTCCTTCTTCTATGGCCTTCTTTTCCACCATTTTTGATCCGGGTACAATAAGTGCCGTAACGTTTGGCGCCTTTTTCCTGCCTTTCACGATCTGTGCAAAAGCCCTGAGGTCTTCAATCCTTCCGTTCGTGCAGCTTCCCAGGAAGATATAATCAACCGGGTGACCGAGAATTTTCATGCCCGGTACAAATCCCATGTAGTCAAGCGATTTAAGGAACGACGCTGAAGATTCTGAGTTTAAATCATCAGCTGACGGGATGGAGTCAGTTATTGCCATGCCCATTCCCGGATTCGTTCCAAAAGTTATCATGGGCTGAATCAGGTCTGCATTGAATTCTATCTCACGGTCAAACGCGGCATCATGATCGCTTTTGAGATCCTTCCACTGCTGCTGAAGAGAACTCCAGTCAAAGCTTTCCGGGAATGATCTCAGGTTTTTCAGATAATCCATTGTCTTTTCATCGGGCGCTATCAAACCGCCCCGTGCACCCATCTCTATGCTCATGTTGCAGATTGTCATCCTGGCTTCCATGCTGAGATCCGAGATGGCCTGCCCGGCATACTCAACAAAATATCCTGTTCCACCTCCGGTGGTAATCTGAGATATTATGTACATTATCAGATCCTTTGAGGTGACTCCTTTCTGAATCCTGCCATTTATCGTTATCCTCATTTTCTTTGGCTTGGGCTGGAGAATACACTGGGTTGCAAGGACCATCTCAACTTCGCTTGTTCCAATTCCAAAAGCAATGGTGCCAAATGCACCATGCGTTGATGTATGGCTGTCACCGCAGACGATTGTCATTCCGGGCCTTGTAAACCCAAGTTCCGGACCAACAACATGCACAATCCCGTTCCGCGGATGGTTAAGACCGTAGAATTCAATACCAAATTCAGCACAGTTTTCGGAAAGTTTTTCAACCTGGTTCCTTGAGAGCAGATCCCTGATGGGTTGATTCTGGTTTATTGTGGGGATATTATGGTCAGCTGTTGCCAGGGTCTTCCCGGGCCTGAAAACAGGTATCCCTCTTTTCCTCAGGCCATTGAAAGCCTGGGGACTGGTGACTTCATGTATGTAATGCTGGTCGATATAAAGCACATCGGGGCCACCCTCTATTGAGCGTACAACATGAGAATCCCAGATCTTGTCAAAAAGTGTTTTTGGTTTCATTAAATATCTGCGATGTGTTTAGCAAATTCTTGTTTTTCCTTTTCTGCCTCATTCTCCCGATAACTGGACTTATTAATCATTCAGTACAGGTAATTGCCTAACCGGGGAGAGGTTATTTGATCTTTGAGATTGCGTCAATGAATGCTTCCACTGAGGCTGTAACAATATCGGTATGTGCTGAAAATCCATAATAGATTTTGCCCTGGTGCTCAATCTGGATATGTACTTTCCCGATGTCGTCACTGCCTCTGGTTATTGCCTGTATCAAAAACTCCTCCAGATGTACGGTCCTGCTTATCAGCTGTTTTACGGCGGTAAATGCCGCGTCAATGGGCCCGTTGCCCGTTGCGGTCGAAGTATGGATCTCTCCGTTTATCTTAATCCCTACGGTAGCTACAGGTATGGCTGACTTTCCGCAGGTAACCTGCAGAACTTCAAGCTTGAGAGATTTCTCCCCCGAAAAAACTTCGCCTGAAAGGATCCTCAGGTCCTCATCATTGATTTCTTTCTTCTTATCAGCCAGCAAAAGGAACTTGTGGTAAATATCATCAAGTTCTTCCTTGCCAAACGCAAATCCAAGCATTTCCAGCCTGTGGTTCAGTGCAGCCCTTCCGCTGCGGGCTGTAAGAATGATTGAAGACTCCTTTATCCCTACTTCAAGAGGATCGATGATTTCATAGTTTTCCCTGTATTTCAGAACACCGTCCTGATGGATCCCCGATGAGTGCGCAAAGGCATTTCTTCCTACTATGGCCTTGTTAGCCTGCACAGGCATGCTCATAAGGTTTGACACCAGCCTGCTTGTACTGAAGATGAGTTTTGAATTGATATCGGTCTTCAGATTCATGCTGTGGTGACTTTTAATGATCATTGCAACCTCCTCAAGCGATGTGTTGCCCGCACGTTCACCTATCCCGTTCATTGTAACTTCAACCTGCCTGGCACCGTTTATTACCCCCATTATTGTGTTGGCTGTTGCCATACCGAGGTCATTATGGCAATGAGTAGAGATAATGGCCTTGTGGATATTGGGAACGTTTTCTTTCAGGTACCTGATCTTTTCCCCGTACTCTTCAGGCAGGCAGTAACCGGTTGTGTCGGGGATATTTACCACGGTAGCCCCTGCTTTAATTACTGCTTCAATAACCCTGGCAAGATATTCATTCTCACTCCTTCCGGCATCTTCCGCATAGAATTCAACGTCATCAACAAATTTCTTTGCATATTTTACAGCATCAACGGCCCTTTTAATGATTTCTTCAGGGGTTGTTTTGATCTTATATTTGATATGCAGGGGAGAGACTCCAATGCCGGTATGGATCCTTTTCTTTTTTGCATACTGAAGAGCATCGGCAGCTACTTCAATATCCTTCTTTACGGCTCTGGTAAGTGCACATATCACCGGGTTTGATATTGCCCTGGATATTTCAACAACGCTGTTGAAATCGCCCGGACTTGAAACGGGGAATCCCGCTTCAATAACATCAACGCCCAGTGCTTCAAGTGCCTGTGCAACCTCAATTTTCTCAATTGTATTCAGCTGGCATCCCGGCACCTGTTCACCATCCCTGAGAGTGGTGTCGAAAATAATGACCTTTTCTTCCATTTTCCCTGTTTCCTTTTACCTTTAATACTTACCTTTTACTTGTTACCGGGTCTGAGCTTTCTGACTGCTGCTCCTGCCCTCCAGAGTTCTGAATTCCCTAATTCCTTCAGCTCTGCATTAAGAAGCTCCTTGTAATTTGAAGCTCCGGTAGATTGAAGTACCCTGACGCACTCTTCACCCGACTTTACCCTACGGTAGAGTTCGTCGAAGACCGGCTGGACTGCTTCCTTGAATCGTGGACGCCAGTCGAGCGCCCCCCGCTGTGCCGTAGCACTGCAGTTGGCATACATCCAGTCCATGCCCTTTTCATCGACAAGCCTTATGAGACTCTGCGTAAGCTCTTCAACTGTTTCATTGAAAGCCTCAGAAGGAGAATGACCGTTTTCACGCAAAACCTGGTACTGGGCATCCATGATCCCTGCCAGAGCTCCCATGAGCACACCGCGTTCACCCGTCAGGTCGCTGAATACTTCATTTTCAAAAGTTGTCGGGAAGAGGAATCCCGATCCTATGGCTATCCCGATGGCCAGGATCCTGTTGGTGGCATTGCCGGTATAATCCTGAAAAACGGAAAAGCTTGAATTGATCCCTGCACCTGCAAGAAAATTCCTTCTCACGCTGGTCCCTGAACCTTTGGGGGCACAAAGTATCACGTCAATATTGGAAGGGGGAACCACACCTGTGTGTTCCTTGTAAGTGATCGAAAACCCATGCGAAAAATAAAGTGCATCACCTTCCCTGAGATTTGGTTTGATCCTGGGCCAGAGTGCCCGCTGTGCAGCATCTGAAACCAGATATTGAATGATTGTTCCCTTTGAAGCTGCTTCTTCAATATCAAACAGGTTCTTGCCGGGAACAAAACCGTCAGCAACAGCCCTGTCCCAGTCAGCCTTGAACTCAGGAGCCTGGCCGATAATAACCTCAATTCCGTTGTCTTTCATGTTAAGTGCCTGGGCAGGTCCCTGTACTCCATAACCTATTACTGCAATAACTTCATTCTTCAGCACCTCCCGTGCTTTTTCAATCGTAAATTCATCTCTGGTCACAACTTCTTCCAGGACTCCGCCAAAATCAATTTTTGCCATGGTATTAAGTTTAGTTTTTATTATTTATTAGTTTATCATTTCATTAAATTCTGTTTCTGACATATTCATACAATAAGCCATGGATTGCCGGAAAGCTGCAATCTCCTGTCTTAAATATTAATCAATTGTACGATTCTAATTTGTCCGGTTTAAACTGGTTGGCTGCATCCATTTCTGCCAGGTAAGCATGTAATTCCTTGACCTGTTTGGTAATGGCCACCCTTCCTGATCTTACAAACTGAAGTAATCCGCAGGGTTCAAGCTGATGAAGCAGTTCGTTTATCTCAGCTTTATGTCCTGTATTTTCAATAACGATATATTCAGGAGATACCTCAAGGATTTTTGCATTATTGGTTCGCACAATATGTTCTATCATATTGCCCGACATCAGCCCCTTGGTGGAAACTTTGAACAGTGCCAGCTCCTGATATATTATTTCCTCAGGCGTGTGAACAAATACCTTTAATACGTCAACAAGCTTCTGTATCTGCCTGGCCACCTTCTGTACCATTTCCGCACTGGTCCTGACAACAATTGTCAGCATCTGTACGCCTTTTACGGCTGATTCGGATGCGGTAATGCTTTCAATGTTTATCTGCCGCCGCGTAAGAATAATTGTTATCTGGTTCAGTATTCCTATGTGGTCTTCTGTAAATAGGGAAATTGTGTATTCGTGTTTCATTGATATCCGTTTTTCTCTGTTGTCCTGTTTGTAATGTTCTGCGTTTTTCTTCCTTTCAGTTTGATAGATGCAAACAGATCTTAAGGTTTATATGTTAATGTTACTTCAGAAACTGATGCTCCGGGTTCGACCATAGGCAGGACATTGCCTTCCTTGTCTATGCTTATTTCAAGAACGAACGGGCCTTCCGATTTCAGCATTTCGGCAAGTGAACTCTCAAGATCCTCTCTTTTACCTATCCTTTTTGCAGGGATCCTGTACCCTTTGGCTATTGTAATGAAATCAGGATTATCGAGTTCTGTTGATGCATACCTGCCTTTGAAGAACATCTTCTGCCATTGACGTACCATTCCCAGGAAGCTGTTGTTAAGGATTATCAGCTTTACAGGTATCCCGAAATGCATGATTGTTCCCAGTTCCTGAATGGTCATCTGGAATCCTCCGTCGCCTATAAAGGCAATCACCTGCTTGTCGGGCCTTCCGATCTTTGCACCTATTGATGCCGGGAGTCCGAATCCCATTGTTCCCATCCCTCCCGAGGTTACAAGTGAATTGGGTTCAGTGAACTTGTAGTATCTTGCTACAGTCATCTGGTGCTGCCCGACATCGGTGACAATTATTGCATCGCCTCCGGTCAGATCTGAAACAATCCGAACAACTTCACCCATACGCAGCATGCCTTTTTCCGGTCGGGTCTCCTCCTTTATAACCTTGTCGTATTCAATCTTGTCACAGATCCTGAACTCACGTATCCATTTTTCGTACGATTTTTCCTTAACAAGCGGGATGAGATGATTCAGGGCGTCTTTTGCATCATTATTGATTTCAACATCAACAATCACATTCTTGTTGATCTCAGCCTCATCAATCTCAATATGTATTATTCTGGCATTTTTTGCATATTTCTTGAGATTGCCCGTAACGCGATCATCAAACCGCATACCAATGGCAATGATAAGATCGGCTTCATTGGTAAGCAGGTTCGGGCCGTAGTTGCCGTGCATCCCCAGGAATCCCGTAAAGAGACGATGTCCCGACGGGAAAGCTGAAAGCCCCAGCAGAGTTACCGCTACCGGGATCCCCGTCTTCTCTGCAAACCTGAGGAGTTCCTTCTCAGCTCCTGAAATAAGGATCCCATGACCTGCCAGGATCAGGGGTTTTTCAGCATGATTGATCATTATTGCCGCGGATTCTATTGCTCTCGTGCGCAATGGTATGTTCGGGTTATAGCTTCTTATATAAGTGCACTGATTGTATTTGAAGCTAAGCTTCTCAATCTGGGCATCTTTGGTAATATCGATCAGCACGGGTCCGGGCCTGCCGGTTTTCGCTATATAAAATGCCTTGGCGATAGTCTCAGGTATGTCCTGCGACTTTTTTATCTGTGCATTCCATTTTATCACAGGCATCGATATTCCAAGAATATCTGTTTCCTGAAATGCATCGGTACCTATGAGGTTCGAAACAACCTGGGCCGTGATGAAAACAACCGGCACTGAATCGAGATAGGCATTTGCTATGCCAGTTATAAGGTTTGTTGCTCCGGGGCCGGAAGTTGAAAAACATACCCCCGGTTTACCGCTGACCATAGCATAAGCCTGGGCTGCGTGTGCGGCCCCCTGTTCATGCCTTGAAAGATAGTGCTTTATCTTGCCGCTGTAATCGAGCAGCTTGTCGTAAACAGGCATTATGGCACCTCCGGGATATCCGAATATAGTATCAACACCTTCTTCAACCAGACACTTCAGAAGGGCTTCAGCCCCTGTAATCATTTCATTGCCATTACTTGTCTCTATCGTAATGGGCTCTTTTTCTGTCTTCATATACTTTTAAACGACTATATACTTTTATAAAAATTTCTTTTTTAATCTGTCTCCTTCAAGGGATTCCGGCATCATTAAAATCATATTATCCTTATAGCCCCCAGATCTGCAGAGCTGACCATCGAAGCATAAGCCCTTAGCGATGATGGGATTGTCCTGTTTCTGGAAGCAGGTCTGAATGCCTTATCCCCTTTTGATTCTTCCTCTTTGCGTCTTGCAGCGAGCTCACTGTCTGAAAGCATGACATTCATACTCCGGTTAATAACATCAATTTCAATCTGATCACCGTCTTTGATAAGGGCAATGGGTCCTCCTGCTGCAGCCTCAGGTGATACATGGCCAATAGAAAGGCCCGAGGTGCCTCCCGAAAACCTTCCGTCGGTGATCAGAGCGCATTTCTTGTCGAGCAATTTTGATTTCAGATAAGAGGTGGGATAAAGCATCTCCTGCATGCCCGGTCCTCCCTTGGGGCCTTCATATCTGATAACCACGGCATCCCCCTCCTTAACCTTCCCGTTAAGAATGCCATCAACGGCCTCTTCCTGCGACTCAAATATCACGGCGGGGCCTTTGAATGAAAACCTTGACTGATCAATACCGGCGGTTTTCAGGATGGATCCCCTCAATGCGATATTGCCGTAAAGCACTGCCAGACCTCCTTCTCTGTTATAGGCATTATCTATATTTCTTATACATCCGTTTACCCTGTCGGTATCCAGCGATTCATATTTTGAATCGTTGGAAGCCAGCGTGATATTCCTTTTCATCGAAGGTGAACTTTTATATGCATTCAATGCTTCATCCAACGGCTTTTCTCCCATGATATCCCAGTCAAGTATGGCTTGATGAAGCGTTGGGTAGTCAATCCGTTTTGCACTTGAATCAATAAGGTTGTGCCTCTCAAGCTCACCCATTATTGAAAGTATCCCTCCTGCCCGGTTGACGTCCTGGACATGATATGATGAGCTGGGAGCAACTTTGCAGATATTTGGTATTTTCCTTGACAGCTCGTCAATATCTTTCATCCTGAAATCGACTCCAGCCTCATTTGCCACAGCCAGAAGATGGAGTACGGTGTTTGTCGATCCCCCCATGGCAATGTCGAGGGCCATTGCATTCATGAATGCCTGCCTCGTTGCTATCGATTTCGGAAGAACGCTCGTGTCGCCTTCGTAATAGTACTTTCTTGTTATATCAACAAGAAGTGATGCTGCTTTTTCAAAAAGCCTGAGCCTGTTGATGTGCGTGGCAACGATGGTGCCGTTGCCCGGCAGGCCAAGTCCGAGAGCCTCCACGAGGCAATTCATTGAATTGGCTGTGAACATGCCTGAACAAGATCCGCATGTGGGGCATGCCGACATTTCAATCTCCCGTATTTCATCATCTGTAACCGAACTGTCGGCGGCAGCTACCATAGCATCTATCAGGTCGAGGTATTTGCCTTTGTTAAGTCCTGCTTCCATCGGTCCTCCTGACACAAATACTGTGGGTATGTTAAGTCTCATTGATGCTATAAGCATTCCCGGAGTGATCTTGTCGCAGTTGCTGATGCAGATCATTGCATCGGCCTGATGGGCATTGCACATATATTCCACGCTGTCGGCAATAACCTCTCTTGAAGGAAGGGAATAAAGCATTCCTTCGTGGCCCATTGCAATCCCGTCATCAATGGCTATCGTATTGAATTCGGCTGCAAAAAATCCTGATTTCTCAATCAGCTTCTTGAGGTGCTGACCTATCTCATGAAGATGCACATGCCCAGGCACAAACTGTGTAAAGGAATTTACAATTGCTATCACCGGTTTTCCAAACTGATCCTCCTTCATGCCGTTGGCACGCCATAAGGCTCTGGCTCCAGCCATGTTCCTTCCGGTAGTTGTCTTCGAACTTCTCAGCTTAATCTTTGTTTCCATCGATCAGAATTTTTATTTAAAAAAAAAGCTTCCCGGTCGATCCGGAAAGCTTTTGTATTTTTATATTATACATATTATTCCCGGATCATTCACAGGTTATGAGAATAAGTACGAGAATAATATGGATAATAGTTTTGTACACTTTTAGTTATAAATTGAACGACAAAAGTATTTATTTTTTTAATATATCAAATAGAAAGCTGCATTTTTTTAATCTTTTTGAAAAAATGTTGGAATGACAGGAAAAAATAAACCGGATCCTTAAGCCGGAGCCGGGTAGTTGCTATTCGCAAACCATAAGCTGTCTACAGTCCGGACATAACCCTGAAGAATCAGAGCAGTTTTATACCTTTCTCCTCTGCATTCATCATGATCTCCTCCGGCCAGATGCTCGACTGAACCTCTCCTATATGCGATTTCCTGAGAAGGAACATGCACAGCCTTGACTGGCCTATACCGCCTCCTATGCTCAGGGGAAGCTGGTCATTCAGCAGCATGCTGTGAAAGAGGAGATTCTCCCTGTCCTGGCATCCGCAGAGATTAAGCTGGCGCTTCATTGACCTGCTGTCAACGCGGATCCCCATTGAGGAGATCTCGAAAGCTGAATCAAGGGTTTGGCTCCAGAAAATAATATCACCATTCAGGCCATGGTAGCCGTCTTCATTTAATGAACTCCAGTCGTCGTAGTCAGGAGCGCGGCCATCATGTGGTTCTCCATTGCTGAGCTTGCTTCCTATACCTATAATAAATACGGCACCGTGTACACGTGCAATAGCATTTTCACGCTGTTTGGGATTAAGGTACGGGTACTGCCTCAGCAATTCCTCGGCATGGATAAAGGTAATCTTTTCAGGAAGCTGCGGAACCAGCCACTGATACTTTAAAAACAATTTTTCTTCCGTCTCCTTGAAAGCTGCATAAATATCCTCGACGGTCGACCTGAGATAATTCAGGTTCCTCTGATCCTGATGCATATGTTTCTCCCAGTCCCACTGGTCAACATAAATTGAATGTATCGGACTCAGCTTTTCATCAGGCCTGATTGCACGCATATCGGTAAGAATCCCTTTTCCTGCCTCAATATCATAATATTTCAGCCTTATCCTTTTCCACTTTGCCAGCGATTGTATGATGACAGCTTTCTGATTGTCAAGCGATTTTACAGGAAAACTTACAGGTTTTTCTATTCCGTTCAGGTCATCGTTTATTCCGGTGCCGTCGGCAACAGCCACAGGTGATGAAACCTTAACTATATTAAGATTACGCGCAAGTCTTTTTCCAAAATCTGATTTGATGAAATCGATCATCTCTTCCGTAAGAAGAACATCCGGCCTGGTCGTAACCTGAAAAGTATCTGTCTGAAATGCCATAATATATGGTATTTGTGTAGGGTCAATTTAAAATTTGAAGCAAAATAAATAAAAATATTATAATATTAATAAAAAAGTGCTTAAAAAAATAAAAAATGTTATCAAAAACAGCAAAAATATGATATTTATTACTTTGGAGACTGTTGGTCATGGCTGGCTTTAAGCCTTTACGCTTTTTAATGCAGTTATTCAGGCACGCAAAATTTACCCGGAGTTTAATTGTTCCGTCGCCATGCGGAAAAAGAAAATAATTATATTTGAAATAGAGTATAATTGAAAATAGTAGTTGGTATATGACACCTTCTCGTACAATCTTACCTAATAAGAAAATGAGAATGACGAAGGTCCCATACGAAACACTTAATATTTAATAATTTAATAAATTTATTTTCGAGTGAAAAGAAGTGAGGTTAACAAGATCATAACATCTTTTGCCGGCTTTCTTGAAGAAAACAGGTTTTTTCTGCCCGAATGGGCGTTCTGGGGCCCCGCAGACTGGAAAGGAAAATACGGTATCTGTTCCGAGATCGTCGACAATAAGCTTGGCTGGGACATAACTGATTTCGGCAGCGGCGATTTTACGCGTACAGGCTTGTCACTTTTTACCATCCGCAACGGAAGCTGGGATCTGAAGGATAAAATGTACTGCGAAAAAATAATGATGGCTGGTGAGGAGCAGGAGACTCCGATGCATTTTCACTGGAACAAATCAGAAGATATTATCAACAGGGGAGGAGGCAACCTGGTTATGGAACTTTATATAGCCACTGTCGATGACAAGCTTTCGCAGGTTCCGGTGACAGTCAGCATCGACGGGGTACTTACAACAGTAAATCCGGGGGAGCCTCTGATCCTCCGGCCGGGGCAGAGCATATGCCTGAGGTCCAGGATCTATCACAGATTCTATGGACAAAAGGGAAAGGGCAATGTGCTGATCGGTGAAGTAAGCCTTGTGAATGACGATGCACACGATAACCGGTTTTATGAAGAAATAGGGAGATTTCCTGAAATCATTGAGGATGTCAAACCAGTGCACCTGCTGGTGAATGACTATGAAAAGTTTCTTTGATCAGGATCAATCCCTTAAACGCACGGCTTCGTCATTCGATAATGACTGTACCGCTTTACCTGTAGCTTCACTTCCGGTGAGCCGGATGCATGCAATGAGTTATCTGCCGGCAGATATTTTATTTTTCAGTAACCCCTTAAATTGTCATGAACAAAAAAATCATAGTTTCAGGAGCAGGTTGCTGCCTGGTTGATATGCTTTATAATGATATTGATTTCAAAAGTCAGCACATGGCCCCCTTCCTCTCAAAAAAACGGGGTGATGGAGGACTTGCACCGGGTAATCTTGTCTTTACGGAAGAGTTTGAGAATTTTGCCGGAATCCCGGTAAGCCAGGCTCTTGAGAAAATTACCGGAGGCAGAAAGCATGACAAGATAAACATAGGAGGTCCGTCAATAGTTTCGTTGATAAATGTCACTCAGTTAGTTGATATAAGTCAATGCGAGGTAAGATATTTTGGTCTGGGTGGAAATGATGAAATGGGCCGGTTTCTTATTGAAGCACTGGGCAGAACGAAAGTCCGGCTTCGTAACTACAGGCTCATAGATAGAAGCACTCCTTCGACGATCGTATTGTCTGATCCTCTTTTTGAAGACGGGCACGGAGAAAGGATGTTTATAAATTCAATAGGTGCTGCTTGGATGTTCGGTCAGGAAGATCTGGATGATGATTTTTTTAATTCGCATATAGTTGTATTCGGAGGAACGGCACTTGTTCCCAGGCTTCACGATGACCTTACCGTTCTTCTGGAAAAGGCAAAGAGAAATGGCTGTATTACAGTAGTCAACACTGTTTTTGACTTCAGGAGCGAAAAGGCCGATCCTTCAGGACGTTGGCTTCTCGGGAAGGATGACGACAGCTACCGGTTCATAGATCTTCTGATTACTGACAGGGAAGAAGCCCTTCGCCTGAGCGGAGAAAGCACTATTGAAGGAGCAGTTGAATTTTTTATAAACCGGAGTGTGTCATCATTCTTAATAACCAATGGTTCAAAGAATATCACGCTTTTCTCTGACGGAAGACTTTTCAGTCGGACCGGGAAGAGTGAATTACCCGCATCTGCGCGCGTGATGAATGAACTTGTGAATTTCGAGGGAGGCGACACCACGGGTTGCGGGGATAATTTTGCGGGAGGGGTTATAGCTTCACTAGTTAATCAAATAAATAACAGTTCTTTACATCCTGACCTGATGGAAGCCTGCTGCTGGGGAATTGTCTCTGGCGGATTTACATGCTTTTATGTCGGGGGAACATACTTTGAAGACCGGGAGGGAGAGAAGCTGTCCAGAATAAAACCTTATTATGATTCCTACAAAGAACAGATTTCAGGTGGATGAGCGGGAGATAGTAATTTTTGGAGCCGGAAAAATAGGACGCTCATTCATAGGTCAGCTTTTTGGTACGGCAGGATATAAAGTCGTTTTCGTCGATATCGACAGAATGCTGGTTGACCTTATCAACAACAGGAAATGTTACAGTGTAGTTACCAAGTCAGAGAAAGAAGAGACTATTGTTGTAGAAAATGTGAGTGCCATCCGGGCCGATGATTTTGATGCCGTTTCTGAAGCCGTTTCAACTGCAGGTATTCTTGCAGTCAGTGTCGGTAAGAATGCTGTTGAGAAGGTAATCCCGATGATTTCAGCCGGGTTGCAGCTCAGATATGAAAGATTTCCCGGCCGCGCCCTCGACATAATAATTGCTGAAAACATGATCTCGGGAGGAGACTTCCTGAAGGAAAACCTGCTGAAAAACCTGCCGCCGGATTTCCCGTTCGACGAGATGACCGGACTTATTGAAACAAGCATCGGTAAAATGGTGCCCATCATGAGCCAGGCAGATCTTGAAAAAGATCCTCTTCAGGTTTTTGCAGAGCCTTACAATACACTTATTCTCGACAAGAAGGGATTTAAGACACCCATTCCCCGGATCAGGGGATTAGCCCCGAAAGAAAACATCAAGGCATGGGTTGACAGGAAAGCGTTCATTCATAACCTCGGACATGCAACCGCCGCTTATTACGGCCATTTTCTGCATAATGATGCAGTCTACATGTATGAGGTGCTCGATGACGCAAACGTTCTTAATTTTACACGCGAGGTGATGATTCAGTCGGCCGATATACTGTTGAGTGCATATCCGGGTGATTATTCACACATGGAGATTGAAGATCACATTGAAGATTTATTGGCAAGGTTCCGGAACAGGTTTCTTAAGGACACTGTTTTCAGGGTGGGCCATGACCTTGGCAGAAAGCTAAGCTCCGATGACCGTTTTATGGGAGCGGTAAAGCTTGGGATCCATTTCGGGAAGCCTTATGACAAAATTCTAAGGGCAATGTCGTATGGCTTCTTTTTCAGCGTCAGGGATGAAAACGGATCCTGTTTCGAGGCTGATCTTGCACTGCTGGAAGCTCTCTCATCAGATTTTGAAAAAACACTGGTTGAAAATCTTAAGTTCAACAGCGAATCTGATTCGGGTATAATAGGTGAATTAAAAAAAATCATGAATCACATAAATGTGTGATGACATGTTCCTGATAAATATTAACTTTGAAAGCTCATAGCAGAAAACAAACCTGATTAATATCATTACTTGAACTTTAAAACCGAAAAAAATGAAAAAAAGGAGCCTGATTTCACTTTTTCTTGTTCTGGCCTTTTTCGGCCTTGTTTCATTACCATTTAATTCCTGCAAGAATGCGCCTAAAAAGAATATAGGGCTGCAGCTTTATTCAATACGCGACTCCATCCGCAGGGATGTCCCCGCAGCTATTGAGAAAGTTGCAGCAATGGGCTACACCTTTGTTGAACCTGCAGGGTACCGGGATGGTCAGTTTTATGACATGGATCCTGTTGCATTCAAAGAATTGTGCACGAATAACGGACTGGGATTTTTAAGCTCCCATTCCGGTCAGGCTCTCCCCGATTCAGCCAACTGGGATAAGACCATGGCATGGTGGGACGCATGCATTGAAGCACATGCAGCCGCAGGAGTCAAATATCTTGTTCAGCCTTTCATGGGAGGCAACGCCTATAAGGCACTTGATACCCTTAAAATGTATTGCGACTATTTCAATCTGATAGGGGAAAAATGCCAGGCTAAAGGTATTAAGTTCGGCTATCATAATCATGACAAGGAGTTTTCAACCCAGCTTGACGGCACAACTGTATTTGACTTTATGCTCCAGAACACCGACCCTTCAAAAGTTATTTTCCAGCTCGATCTTTACTGGTGTGTCGTTGGTGGCAAGAATCCGGTGGATTACTTCAACAAATACCCGGGACGTTTCGAATTATGGCACATCAAGGATAAAGAAGAGGTAGGGGCAAGCGGAATGATGGATTTCCCTGCCATATGGGCGGCAGCAGCGCAATCGGGAATGAAATACGGGATAGTGGAAGTGGAAGAATATAATTTTGACCAGTTTACGAGTTGCGCAAAGAGCATTGATTTTCTGAATGCTGCAGATTATGTTGTAATGCCTCAGTGATAATAGAAAGGGCCTGTTTATTCAGCCATCACGACAGAACCAATAGAAAATATATAATAAACGGCCACTTTGCAAAACAGAGTGGCCTTTTTTAATTACTTTTAATACCCTAACCGATATCATAAAATATGAAATACACGATCCCAGCAGTACTGATCTTCACAATAGCCTTAACCGGCTGTATGAATAATTTCTATTCTGAAGATGACTTTGCATCTGTCAGGAAGATAGATTCGCATATTCACATTAACAGTGACAAAGGTCACTTTGAGGAGCTCGCAAAGGCAGACAACTTTATCCTCGTGACGCTCAACGTTGATCATGGCGACACGGCGAACATGAACAACCAGCTGAGGTTTGCCAAACTGTCAGCAAAGAAGAATCCGGGATGGGTATTTTACGGTCCGACATTCTATTTTGATACCGCCGGATGGGAGACAGATTCCTGGAGTCAGAAAATAAATTCATATCTTGATAAGTCATTGGCTGAGGGTGCCGTTACTGTAAAAATCTGGAAAAATATCGGCATGACTGTCCGCGACCGGTCAGGGAAATTCATTATGGTTGATGACCCCGGGCTGGATAATGTTATTGAGTTCATAAAAAGCAAAAACCTTCCTGTTACCGGCCACCTCGGAGAACCAAGGAACTGCTGGCTACCTCTAAGCGAGATGACGGTAAGGAGCGACAGCAGCTATTTCGCAGGTCACCCACAGTATCACATGTTCCTTCATCCTGAATACCCTTCCTATCATGATCAGATAAATGCACGCGACAACTTCCTCAAAAGGCATCCTGATCTGAAATTCATTGGATGCCACCTTGCAAGTGTTGAATGGAATGTCGATACGCTTGCAAAAAAACTCGATGAATTTCCGAACATGGTGGTCGATATGTCGGCAAGAATATGTCATCTGCAGTATCAGTCAGCCACTGACAAAAACAGGGTCAGGGATTTCTGCATCAAATATCAGGACCGACTCCTGTATGGAACCGATGTCGGTTACAGCGATAACCAGGATCCCGGCGCTTTCAAAAAGGAAATGCATGAGATATGGCTCGACGACTGGAAATATTTTGTCTCTGATGAATCCATGCGATCAAATAAATTCAGGGAAACATTTACAGGCCTTCGGCTGCCCAGGGAGGTAATCGATAAGATTTACTTCCACAACGCCGCGAAGTGGTATAAATTAAATTTATAATTTTTAACCGGAAAGTGTTTTAGATGGCCTCATTGTGACGGCAGGTCATAATCCGCATTATATTAAGTAAATATAACATGGATTCTGAACATTTGGGGTTCGAATAATGAATGGAATGACCAGTTATGGATTGAATTTAAACTATCTGTAAAAATTACCGTTATGACACTTAATCGCAGGCAATTGCCGCTTCTGTTGGTGCTTTGTTTCCTGCTTATTGCTCCTGGTTGCCTTTTTCAGTCTGTTACAGGCCAGAATTCAGGCAGGACTGATGATTCAGAAAAAACCGTTCCGGAGCAAAAGCCCGTTTCAAAGATAAGGCTGCTTCCCCCCGGACCGGGCAATCCCCGAAATAGTGAAGGCGACTTCATAAGGCTGGCAAATGGCCGGATTCTGTTCATCTATTCCCACTTCACAGATAATCCTGGTGATTTCGGGCAGGCTTACCTTGCATCGCGATTCTCCGACGACGAAGGAAAAACATGGTCAGATGAAGATTCAGTTGTTTTACCAAACGAGGGGAAAACGAACATTATGTCAGTATCGCTTCTAAGACTGGCTGATAACTCAATCGGACTATTTTATCTTAGGAAAAACTCCGACACCGATTGCAGACTCTACATGCGGACCTCAAAGGATGAGGCCATAACCTGGAGCAAGCCACGGCTTTGCTTCAGGGACAGGGTGGGGTATTTTGTTACAAACAACGACAGGGTCGTAAAACTGACAAGTGGCCGGCTCGTTGCTCCTGCAGCCCTTCATAATACTCCAGAACAGAACAAATTCGATAATAATGCAGATATATTATGTTATTACTCAGATAATAACGGAAGGACCTGGAAAAATGGGAAATCGGTCAGGTCAGATGGCAGCGTTATGCTGCAGGAGCCGGGAGTTGTTGAACTCAATGACGGAAGGCTGATGATGTTTTGCAGAAATGATGGCGGCAGCCAATACATTTCATTTTCTGAAGATCAGGGATTCAGCTGGTCAGAGTTCAGACCCTCGGAGATCGTCTCCCCATTGTCTCCTGCTTCAGTTGAAAGGATACCTTCTACCGGCGACCTTCTTATGATATGGAATAATTCCCGGCCTGGTCCCGGCGAAACAGGTAAAAGGACACCTCTCAATGCAGCTGTTTCAAAAGATGATGGAATCTCATGGGAAAACATAAAGATTCTTGAAGATGATCCTGATGGCTGGTACTGTTATACAGCTATCGATTTTTCAGGAAACAAAGTGTTGCTTGGATACTGTGCCGGTAACCGCAAAACTGGTAATGGTCTTGAGACTACCCAGATAACAATTTTCCCTGTCGGGTGGCTGTATGACAGATAATACTCACCGACTTAAAACCGGTTATCCTTTTACCAGGCGGAGGGGACTGCAGCTATCCGGACCTTGTACTTCATGACGTCACCCTGTGGGTAAGCTATTGTTCAACTCATGACAATAATATGAGCATTTACCCGGCAAAATTTAAAAACGAATAATTAAAGAAAAAAGAATAAAATTTACTATTATTACCTCTCAGCAGATCATTAACTCTGATCGATAAAATGTGTCCAAAAAGAAAAATTAGTTATGAAGAATCAATTTTCCAGGCGGAGATTTATTAAACGTAGCTTTGCTGCGGGTGCAGGTCTGGCATTATTAAGTTCAATGCATGGCTGCTCAGCCAAAGGCTCGGGTAATATGAAGTTTGGGCTCGTGACATACCAGTGGGGCAGGGACTGGGATCTTCCGACTCTGATAGCCAATTGCGTGAAGGCTGGATATGAGGGTGTTGAACTCAGAACCCAGCATTCTCACGGCGTCGAGACAAACCTTGGCGCATCCCAGCGAGCGGATATCAAAAAGATGTTTGACGACAGCCCGGTAAAATGTATAGGTTATGGATCCAATTTTGAGTACCATAGTCCCGATCCGGGTCAGCTAAGGGAGAATATTGAGCAGACGAAGGAATACATAAAGCTCTGCAGGGATATAGGTGCAACCGGCATTAAGGTGAAGCCCAATTATCTGCCTCCGGAGGTCCCTCGCGAGAAGACCATCACCCAGATTGCCCAATCTTTGAATGAGGTTGGTCGCTTTGCCCGTGACTTCAGTCAGCTTGTAAGGGTCGAGGTGCACGGAAATATTACCCAGGAACTGCCGGTGATGAAAGCGATTTTCGACCAGGTAACTGAGAATAATGTAAAAATATGCTGGAATTGCAATGAACAGGATCTTCTGCCTCCGGGCCTCGAAGGTAACTTCAATATGGTTAAGCAATGGTTTGGCGATACCATTCATGTCAGGGAACTCGATTCAACAGATTATCCTTACCAGCAGCTTTTTGACCTTTTGAAGGATATAAGGTATAATGGATGGGTGCTTCTTGAAGCCAGGACCGAACCGGCCGACAGGGTTCAGGCTATGAAAGAACAGCTGGAAATCTTTAACCGCATGGCAGGATATTCATTGTGATATTTTCAATTGTTACAAAAGAAAAATTCAGGATATGACAAAGAGAAGAGAATTTATCAGGAAAAGTGCGATAGGCACAGCAGGAATTGTTATTGGAGGCATGGGCTTCAGCAGCAAAACCTATGGTTCAATTATCGGTTCCAATGAAAGGGTCAATATTGCTGTCATCGGAATCAGAGGGCAGGGTGGAGGACACATAAATAACTGGTGCACCCTTAAGGATAACCGCAATGTAAGGTTGAAAACCATTTGTGACGTCGACGAACAGTATTTCGAAGAGAAAGCCAGGACTGTTTTCGAAAAGACAGGGGAAAAAGTTGTTACCCAGTGGGATATGCGGAAGGTTTTTGACGACAAGGAAATAGATGCCGTTTCTTTTGCAACACCAAACCACTGGCATGCCCTGGGAACCATTTGGGCCTGCCAGGCCGGGAAACATGTTTATGTTGAAAAACCGGCTAGCCATAATGTTTTTGAAGGACGAAAAATGGTGGAAGCTGCCCGCAAATATAATGTCAGGGTTCAGACAGGCTTTCAGAATCGTTCCATAAAAAATGTAATGGAGGCAATGAGGTTCCTCCACGAAGGCGGAATAGGTGATGTTTTTATGGCCAAAGGACTCTGCTATAAACCAAGGGACTCTTTCGGTATTGCTCCCAACACCGATCCGCCTGCTTTACTACACTATGATATGTGGCTCGGACCGGCACCATCCAGGCCGTATAATGAGAAAAGGGTTCATTACAACTGGCACTGGTTCTGGGATACCGGGAACGGTGACACCGGTAATCAGGGCCCCCATCAGTTTGATGTTGCCAGATGGGGCCTGAATAAAAATGAGCATCCTGTTTCAATATTTTCAATGGGAGGCATATTCGGGATCGATCCATCAGATTGTGAGCAGGAAACACCGAATACCCAGACATCACTGTTTAGCTACAAGGATGGCAAGATACTTGAGTTTGAAACCAGAGGCCGCTATACCCATCAGGAATCAAGCCTTGGAATAAGTATAGGAAATATGTTTTATGGCACTGATGGCTATCTTGAACTGGATGGTGGTACATGGAAGGCATTCAGAAAACGTGAGAAAGAACCATTTGCCGGATCCTTAATGGGAGAGCCCAAAGCACCTGACAATGCTTACCTGGCTGCCCCCGGCGGAACGGAACACTATGCGAATTTCATAGATGCCATACGTTCAGGCAAGGACGAAGACCTCCACTGCCAAATCAGGGAAGGTTTCCTGTCATCATCCCTTCCGCAATTGGCCAATATCTCCTACAGACTGGGCAGAAAGCTGACATTTGACGGTGACAAGGAGAAATTTGTCAACGACAGTGAAGCTGACCTGATGCTGACCCGGAATTACAGAAAACCATATATCGTTAATGAAAAAGTTTGATTGATCCAGGAATTGCAGGGATCTGTATTTACTACTTAATACATAGTTAGATGGAACGCAGGCATTTTATTAAAACAGCTGCAGCAGGCAGTGTAGTCATGACCATGGCAGGAAACAGCTTTTCAGCAGGTAGTTTTATAAGTACTCAGAAAAACAGGGTCGGTATTATAGGCCTTGACACATCACATAGTGTTGCATTTACAAAAGCCCTTAACGATCCTTCAGCAGGGAGTGAGTTCGCCGGCTTCAGGGTTGTAGCAGCTTATCCCAAAGGGAGCAACGATATCAAATCGAGTGTCGACCGGATCCCGGGCTATACAGAAGAAGTTAAAAAGCTTGGAGTTGAAATTGTTAACTCAATCGAGGAACTTATTACCCGGGTTGATGCCATTCTTCTGGAAACAAATGACGGAAGAATCCACCTTGAACAGGCCCTGCCGGTATTCAGGGCAGGGAAAAGGATGTTCATTGATAAGCCGATAGCAGCCTCCCTGACAGATGCAATAGCAATCTTCAATGCATCAAAACACTACAATGCACCAGTCTTTTCGTCGTCCTCCCTCAGGTATCTTCCGGGTATAAAGGATATTAAAAATGGTTCTGCAGGAAAGATTATTGGTGCGGATACCTACAGCCCGGCAACTATCGAAAAAAGCCATCCGGATCTCTTCTGGTACGGAATTCATGGGGTCGAAGCCCTCTTTGCAGTGATGGGAACAGGATGCAGGAGCGTTACAAGAATACATACAGAAGGTACTGACCTGGTTGCAGGTACATGGAACGATAACAGGATTGGCACATTCAGGGGGATAAGATCAGGAAAAGGGGATTATGGAGGAACCGCCTTTGGTGAAAAAGGCATCGTCGATCTCGGAAAATATTCGGGGTATAATCCCTTGCTGGAACAGATTATCAGTTTTTTCCAGTCAGGAAATCCTCCTGTAGATCAAAATGAAACTATAGAAATATTTGCTTTTATGGCTGCTGCCGAGGAGAGTAAAAAGAAAGGCGGCGTACCCGTAGAGATCAATAAAGTGCTTCAAAAGGCAACCGCCGCAGCCGGAAAAATTAAATTTTAGGGACACCTAAGTACTATTTTACATTCATAACTTTAATAGGATATTGAGAATCAGGATAATTTCATAAAAACCCCGGCCACCTGCCTGTCTGCCTGAGGCAGCCATGTGACCATATAAACCGAAATTAAGTATGAAAATATCAGTCGTATTGAAAAACATTACTGGTCTTCTTGTAGTTGCTCTTGTACTTGTTTCATGTTCTTCAGCCACAGGAGAAAAAAGACAGGAGATTGAAATTATTAAGAAGGAATCAGAAAGAAAAGTTGATGTTCTTGCCGGAGGTAAACTTATTACATCATTTTGCTGGCCTGAAAATGTCTATAAACCGGTATTTTATCCTGTTTACACATTAAGTGGTACAGAGGTTACACGTGGATTCCCTTTGAAACCTAGGGCCGGTGAACGTGATGATCATATTCACCAGGTTGGCATTTGGTTCAATTACGGGAATGTCAATGGAGTTGATTTCTGGGGCAACGGATCACAAGGGTATAAAAGTGAAAACGGCGGTGAAATCAAGATGCTCAAGATAGATGATATTAAAGGGGGACAAGGGGAAGGGAAGATAAGCATTTCAGCAAGCTGGCTGGATCCCTCGGGGAAGGAAATGCTGGCGGAAAAAACAGAATTTAACTTCTTTGCCAGGGGTAATTATTACATTATCGACCGGGTAACCATTCTTACTGCACAGGATACAGCTGTTGTGATGAAGGATACGAAGGAGGGGATGTATGCGATCCGGGTTGCCCGTCAGCTGGAATTGCCTTCAAATGAAGATGTCTTCCTGCTTGACCAGTCAGGCAAACCGGGATCCGAGAAAGCCGGTGAAAATATCGGTGTAACCGGTAATTACAGAAGCAGTGAGGGTAAGGAAGGAGAGGCCGTCTGGGGAACCAGAGCCCGATGGATGAATTTGTCAGGAGTTATTAACGATGAAAAGATATCAATTGTAATATGTGACCATCCTGATAATATATCCTATCCCACCTACTGGCATGCCAGGGGATATGGTTTATTCTCAGCTAATCCGCTTGGAGCAATTGATTTTACACAGGGAAAGGAAGTAGTTGATTTTTCAATTCCATCAGGAGGATCGGCCACCTTTAAATACAGGATAGTGATTAATTCCGGGTCACACCTCACGGATGGTGAGATCAATCCAATAGCTGATGATTTTGCCGCTAAATACCGGCAGAATGCAGGGATTTGATAATTTTGGAAGCTGACTGGCCCGAATTTCAGGATGTCAGCCTGTTCTGAGCTTCTTTATTTCATTGAAGTGCGCCATCGACATCTTTTCACGAGCTTCACGTGATGCTTTACGATAGGCTTCAAATTCCTTTTTAAGGTCCTCAAATTCTTTCCTTGCATTCAGGGTAACAATCCGGTTCCTCTTGAATGACATATAACCACTTATGAGTACAATTACAAGTATTGCTATCAGCGACCACATTATTGCGTTGTAGGTACGCTTGTTTATATCCATTCCCAGCAAGCGTATGCTGTTTTTGAAGGTCGTCATTTCTTCCAGCTTTTTTTCATTTGCGGCTAGGGTCAGATTCAGCGAGTCAATTTCCCGGTTCATTGATGCTGCCAGCATTTTTAATTCTGAAACCTCTTTTTTCGATGCCTGCAGTGAATCAAGAGAATTTCTCTTGATCTGTTGAAATACATCTTCTCTTATAGCACGGTAATTATCGTAAACCCTTGTCTTTTCCTGGACATAGTTCATCTGATCCTTCAGGGGGCTTTTGCTGAGAACATCTGTCACTGGTGCCTGACCCACAGCAAGCGATATAAGTCCAAATCCCACAGCAAAAACAACAGCAATTCTTAGAATATTGATTTTCATCTTTTCCATTGACTAAACTTACATTTCCAGAAATCTTCAATACTTCATTAACGTAATTAACCGGCAATTATTTTTAATTCAGACAAATGTTTATCCCTTTCAGAAACTCATCCGAACAGGGTATTGTATCACATTGAAAAAGATCCCCCCTGTGGGAAATTAATAATTGATTACATCATTGATATTGGGAAGCAATTAGGTATTTTTATTTGTGAATTCCCTGCCCGATGGGTAAGGCGGGATTATGACCATTAATATCAAATTAATCCAAACATGAGAAAGCATGATATAATTTTCAGGATTCTTAATACGGAATATGTGAAAGTAATTGTTCCCCTGGTGATTGCACTGCAGCTAATGACTGAACCTGTAAGGGCACAGAATGAACTGGATGTTGTAAAAGACAGCTGGCTTGAGTTCACTGATACCAGGAATTCACTCTACCATTACCTGTCCGGAAAAGCATATTTGTTGCTTAAAAACCGGGCAGAGCAGATCTCCGGCATAACAACTCTGGAACAGTGGCAGCAAAGACAGAATTATATCCGGGAAACGATGAATAGCCTTATAGGCCCCTATCCACCAAAAACTCCTTTGAATGCAAAAATATTGAGGAGTGTCGAAAAGCCGGATTTCAGGATTGAGCACATAATTTTTGAGTCTCAGCCCGGGTTTTATGTAACCTCATCGCTCTTCATTCCTGCAGGGCTTAAAAAAAGAAGTAAAGCCCCTGCAGTTATTTATTGCAGCGGACATACTGCCGAAGGTTACAGGAGTCCTGTATATATGCATGTTATTCAGAACCTTGTGCGAAAAGGATTTATAGTTTTTGCTTTTGATCCGGTTGGGCAGGGTGAAAGGCTGGAATATTTTGATCCTGCTACCGGAGGTTCCATCGTGGGAGGCCCGACGAAGGAGCATTCATATCCCGGTGCCCAGGCATTTATTTCAGGCAGCTCACAGGCTTTATATATGATATGGGACGGGATAAGGGCTGTTGATTACCTTTTGACAAGAAAGGAGGTTGATCCTTCGCGGATCGGAATTACAGGCAGATCGGGAGGAGGAACCCAGTCGGCCTATATAGCGGCAGTTGATGACCGTATTCTTGCAGCAGCCCCCGAAAACTACATAACCAACTTTACCAGGCTTTTTCAGTCTATCGGCCCGCAGGATGCAGAACAGAATATCAGTAAACTAATTGTTAACGGATTGGATCATCCCGATTTTTTAATTGTGAGAGCTCCAAAACCGACTATGATGATTACTACAACAAGAGATATGTTTAGTATTCAGGGAGCCAGGGAAACACGCGATGAGGTATCAGGAATCTTTAACTCATATGGGGCAGGAGAGAATTTTTATATGACAGAGGATGATGCACCACACGAGTCAACTGTTAAAAACAGGGAATCAATGTATGCCTTTTTTCAGAAATTCCTGAACAATCCCGGCAGCCAGGCTGATCTGAAAACGGAGGTTCTTGCGATGGAGGAGCTCCGGGTAACTCCAACCGGTCAGGTCTCAACCTCTTTTCCGGGTGAAACGGTTTATTCACTTAATCTTAAGCGTTTACAACGGTTATTGGAAAATATGGACAATATGAGGGAAAACCCTGATAGATTCTACCAGGGAGTATTGAAATCGGCTGAGAACCTTTCCGGTTACATTAGGCCGGAAGAGCCAGGTGATCCTGTTTTCACAGGCCGGATTAAAAGGGATGGTTATTCAGTCGAGAAATATTTCATCGGGCGAAAGGATGGATATATTGTCCCTTACCTTTTATTCAGACCTGAGAAACAGGGCAACAGGATAATGATATATCTTGATCCTGACGGGAAAAAGAATGCATCTGAAGCAGGAGGTCTGATTGAAACGATTGTCAGGAAAGGTATTGCGGTTCTGGCTCCGGATCTGTTAGGCACCGGTGAAATGGGTTCAGGTGATTTCGAAGGGGATGCCAATTTCGGCGGATCTTCCCATAATCTGTGGTATGCCTCAATCCTGATCGACAGAAGTATTACAGGAATAAATGCAGGAGATGTGGCCATGCTGGTCAGATTGATATTGAAGGAAAATCCGCAATCTGAGATCAGTGGTTTTGCAAGGAGGGAAATGTCTCCCGTACTGTTGCATGCAGCGGTTTTGAATCCGGAAATAAAATGCATTGTACTCAACGAGCCCTATTCATCATACAGATCCATCGTTAACTGCCGGTTTTATAATCCTTTCTTTATACACAGTACCGTTTTCGGAGCCCTTGAAAAATATGATCTCCCTGATCTTGCCGCTTCCCTTGCTCCACGCCGGTTGCTTCTGATTGATCCGACGGATGGAAAGGGAAATAAAGAAAATGTTGAGGAAATAAACAGGGATATGGAGCTGATACGTACAGGATACCGGAATGCGGAAAATCAACTGACAATAATCTCTTCTTCAAAGAATTCAGGGAGCTTTATTGAAAAACTTGAAGGCATTTGTTTTTAAGTGCTGAAAATCTTCTGTTTATGTATGAATTATGGTAATTGGTCAAATTTAGTATTCAAAAAAGCGGATTATTATGTAATTTAGCCTTGAGATAATTTTTGAGTTAAAAACCTTATTTCTGATTTTTCTGAAGTCATTGTTATCAATATGCAAAAAGTCATATCTGGAAGAACGGCTTATCAGAACGAATCCTGCGACAAAAACAGGATTACGTCTATTTGCAGTGATAAGGTTATTTTTTGCATAAATTATTATTTATTAAAATCTTCTGAGGATATAACCAGGATAAACATCAAAGCCTAATGAGACATTTGAAAATATTGTTTTTGATAGTAACTGTTTTTTTGTCAATTGAAACCGGCAAGTCTCAATGCATTGCCCTTACCTCTCCTCCGGGATCTGACAATCAGACAGCTTGTATTAATGCCTCCATTAACCCGATAACTTACCTTGTAGTCGCAGGTGTTACCGGTGTATCAGTGATAAATCCACTTCCTCCTGGCGTAATCGGGACATTTTCAGCTTTAACACTTACATATACAATAACAGGATCACCTACGGCACTGGGAGCTTACACCTATACTTTGCAGACTTTGGGAGGATGTTCAGGAGTAATTAGCGGGGCAATTACTGTAATACCTGATCAGGCCATAGCCCTCACATCCGCACCGGGAACCATTTCACAGACCGTGTGTGCGAACAGTCCTATAACCAATATAACCTATTCTGTTTCAGGCAGCGGAACAGGGGCAAATGTTACCGGGTTACCCTCAGGAGTTACCGGATCATATAGCTCAGGAGTTTTTACTATCAGCGGATCGCCGTCTCCTACTGTCTCGGGAGTGTTTAATTACACTGTTACTACAACCGGTCAATGTAAACCCGCAACAGCTTTGGGAACCATTACGGTTACTGCACTTCCATCAGCTACAGCCTCGAATAACGGACCTGTTTGCATAGGGACCAGGCTCACCCTTGCCGGAGGACCTTCCGGATCGCAATACAGCTATTCCTGGACCGGTCCGGCGGGATTCGTTTCCAGCCAGCAAAACCCTGTTGTATCAAATAGTGCAACACTGGCTATGGCAGGGACATATACACTGACCGTTACTAACAATAATACCACCTGCAGAGGTTCAGCTTCAACCGACGTTGTTGTAAATCCTCCGCCGGTAGCCACCGCATCAAGCAATAGCCCGGTATGCGTTGGCTCACCTCTCATTCTTGCCGGTGGACCGGCAGGTATGAATACCTACAGCTGGACAGGGCCAAATGGATTTTCGAGCAATGCACAGAACCCCACTGTTTCAAATTCTGCAACAACTGCAATGGCAGGGACTTATACTTTGACTGTTACCAATAGCAATGGATGTCTGGGTTCTGCCACCACTTCGGTAACAGTGAACAGCATACCGGTGGCCACTGCTTCAAACAACGGCCCCATTTGTGCTGGTAATCCACTGATACTTACAGGAGGCCCCTCCGGTATGATTTCCTATTCATGGTCGGGGCCGGGGGGATTTACATCAAACCTCCAAAACCCTACCGTTTCGAATACAGCCACAACCACAATGGGAGGGATCTACACTTTGACTGTAACTAACGGAACAAATTGCAGCAGTACTGCCACTACTACAGTTGTGGTTAATCCTTCCCCCGTGGCGGTTGCATCGAATAACGGACCTATATGTGTCGGATCTGCCCTGAACCTGACAGGAGGACCTGCAGGCATGACTTCGTACTCATGGACAGGGCCGAATAACTTTACTTCAAATTCAATGAGTCCGGCAGTCTCTCCGAATGCTACCCTGGTTATGGCGGGGATCTATACCCTTACTGCCACAAATGCCAATGGTTGCAGAGATACTGCTACCACAAGAGCAAATATATATGCAGTTCCTGTAGCTGAGGCTGGAAATGGTGGAACCGAATGTGATCGGAATTTCGTTCTCAATGCTGTCCCAAGCGTCGGAACAGGTTTATGGACCATGGTCACCGGACCTGGTACTGCAACATTTACTCCCAATGCAAATGCCCCGGGAGCAACAGTTAATGTAACTGCCTATGGAACATACACTTTCAGGTGGACTGAGACCAATGGTCCCTGTACCAGCAGCGAGGTGGTAACTGTCAACTTCTATCAGCCACCGGTGGCAAATGGAGGAGCCGGGGGAAACCAATGCGACCTTAATTTTACATTCGCTGCAGTACCAAGTATTGGAACAGGAACATGGACTATGACAAGCGGAACCGGAACTGCAACTTTTGCACCTAACGCAACCAGCCCTACAGCCACAGTAACTGTTTCAACCTACGGAACCAAAGTATTTTCCTGGATAGAAACCAACGGTAACTGTGCAGATACTGCAACGGTAACTGTTAACTTCTACCAGCTGCCGGTTGCTGAGGCAGGCCCGGGAGGAAATAATTGCGGAAATGTGTACAGCCTTAGTGCTGTGCCAACTGTCGGAACAGGTGCCTGGTCAAGGGTGAGCGGACCCGGAAATGTGACATTTACTCCAAACGCGAATACCCCTGATGCAAAAGCCACTATCTCGGTTTATGGAGTTTACGTGCTGAGATGGACTGAAACCAATGGAACATGTTCAAGCTTCGAAAACATCTCGGTTACATTTATCCAGCAGCCATCTGCCAATGCCGGGAACGGCGGAATTGAATGCGACAGGGATTTTGTTCTTGGGGCAACTGCCGCATCAGGAGGCGTTTGGTCACTTGTAAGCGGACCAGGGACTGCTGTTTTCTCACCGAATGCAAGTGCTGCCAATGCCAGGGTGACGGTATCCCAGTTTGGAGCCTATGATTTTGCATGGACAATCTCAAACAGCCTGTGCAACTCCTCAGATATCGTCAGGGTTACATTCAATGATCGTCCAGTTGTTAATGCAGGCCCCGATCTTGCTGTTTGCAAAGGGAACAGCATTCAGCTGAATGCCACCGGGTCCGGTACATTTCTCTGGACACCCGGCAATCTGCTGAATAATGCTAATATTTATAATCCCATTGCTTCTCCTGTAATAACAACAAGGTTCATTGTTAATCTTACCGATCAATTCGGATGCAAGAACTCCGACACGGTTAATGTTGAAGTAAGGCTTCAACCAACTGCCAATGCCGGACCTGACCAGATTCTCGATTACCTCTTTGAGACCAATATGAAGGCATCCACCCCCGGATTAAACGAGACCGGAGAATGGACACTGCTTTCCGGAATCGGCGATATATCGGATGTTAATGATCCGGAAACAGAAATATCCGATCTGGATATAGGTGAAAGCAATTTTATCTGGACTGTCACCAATGGTGTTTGCCCCGTCGCTTCTGATACTGTTAATATTCTCGTAAGGGATCTTCTGATTCCAACATTAATCACACCCAACCAGGATGGTAAGAATGACCTGTTCATAATAAGGGGAATTGAAACTCTCGGAAAAACATCGCTGACTGTTTTCAACAGGTGGGGGACAAGAGTATTCGAAAACAAGGACTATGACAATAAATGGAACGGAGTTGATGATAATGAGAATCAGCTTCCAAATGATACGTACTTTTTTGTTTTGAGGCCCGAAAGAAGTAAAGCATTAAGTGGTTACGTTGTTATAAGACGCTGAAATAATTTGGTTTGCAGAGATATGCTAAAATATCGGTCATTGGGTCATTCATTATGTTGATGATGTTTGACATTGAAGCCCAGCCCCGTTGGATATCAGCAACCCCTTCCCTGACACCCACAGGACCTTTCAGTATCAATCTGAACTATGGGATAGATGTCGAAGGTACGGTGTATGCAATAGTATTCAGTGGCAACAATACCGCAGTCCTTTCATCTTCATATGTGAGGACTCAGGCTATTTTCAGTACAAACCGCGATATAATTGAAACAGCAACCCTTACAGTGAACAAAAATAATGTTAACAGGATTCTGAGTGCTCTGCTTGATGTTAATAATCCTGAGCAGGTTTATACTGTTTATGTCGTTGCAGCTAACAAAAAGAGTGTATTGCAGGCTGCTCCGGTCAGACTTACGGCAACAACCCTGCCATGCCCTCAGGCTAATGCGGGGGCCGGTGGGAATGAATGCGACCTTAATTTTGTACTTAATGCGGTTAGTGTTCTTGGTACAGGCATATGGACAAGAGTGTCCGGACCAGGCAGTGCAATCTTTTCACCCAATGCAAGCAATCCCGGCGCAACGGTAACAGTTTCTTCATATGGAGACTATGTTTTTCGCTGGACCGAGACTCGTGGATCCTGCACATCGTCCGACGAAATAACAGTTAGCTTTTACCGTCAACCTGCCGCAAATGCCGGTTCCAGAGCAAGCACCTGCGGTCGTGTCTTTCAGCTGTCGGCAGTAAATCCATCATTTGGAACCGGAACCTGGACCATGACGGGTGGATCAGGGTCTGCATCTTTTTCTCCCGGCGCGAACAGCTACAATGCAACAGTCACAGTAACAGATTACGGTTCAAAAGTCTTTACCTGGACAGTTGTGAACGGTCCCTGCACTGCAACATCAACCGTTTCTGTTGAATTTCTGGAACAACCTGTTGCCAATCCCGGACCAGGAGGTAATATTTGCGGACGTGAAACTACCCTTGGTGCTATACCAAGTTCAGGTTCTGGCACATGGTCAAGGGTAAGCGGACCCGGTCAAATCTCATTCAGTCCCGGCCCAAATATCCCGAATCCGGAAGTTACAGCCTCCGCTTACGGTACGTATATATTAAGATGGACAGAAACTAATGGGGAATGCTCTGACAGGGAGGAAATTACTGTTTCATTTCTTGAACAGATGTCTGCGAACGCCGGAAACGGAGGAAATGAGTGTGACAGGGATTTTAACCTGAATGCAATTCCGGGGACAGGGACCGGAACCTGGTCAAAGATAACAGGCCCGGGAAATGCGTCCTACTACCCTGGTGCACACGATCCCAATGCAAGGGTAACAGTAACTCAATACGGAGATTATGACTTTGCCTGGACTGAAGTCAATAATACGTGCTCATCGGTCGATATCATTAAGGTAGTATTCCATGCTCCTCCTGCTGTCAGCGCAGGTGATGACAGAGTAATCTGCAAAGGTAACTCCACTCAGCTGATGGCACAGGGTAACGGGTCATTTTTATGGTCTCCATCCCAGTTCCTTAATAACCCGGAAATAAACAATCCGGTAGCAACCCCTCAATATTCAATGGTTTATACAGTAACTCTTACTGATACATGGGGATGCAGAAACAGCGACCTTGTAAATATCGAGGTCAGGGATATTCCTGCATCATTTGCAGGCCCAGACCAGGTTATTGATTATTCGTTTGAATCAACCCTGGAGGCAGACCCTCTTAAGCAGAATGAATCGGGAGAATGGTCAGTTTTGTACGGTAGTGGGGATTTCAATGAAAAAAATAATCATTCAACTATTGTCACAAACCTTTCCATTAACAGTAATATTTTTGTATGGACCGTTAGCAACGAAGCATGTCCGGTATCAACCGACACGGTTGAAATCCTTGTGAACGACCTGCTGATACCTAATCTGATCACTCCTAATATGGACGGCAAAAATGATTTTTTCATTCTTAAGGGACTACAGTCGATGGGAAAAACCAGTCTGACTGTCTTTGACAGATGGGGAGTATTGGTATATTCAGACAGCGAATATTCAAATGACTGGGATGGTATTGACACTAATGGAAATCCTTTACCCTCTGACACATACTTTTATATCCTGAAACCGGAAAGAAATAAAGCTATCAATGGATTTATCGTAATCAGACGCTAAAAATGAAACATATCATCAAACTGCTTTTTGGACTTTTAATCCCACTGAGTGTATCAGGTCAGTTGACTCCGTTAACCAATCACTACGTTCTTAATCCTCTTACAATAAATCCTGCTTTTGCAGGTAACAGAGGAGTAATGAACATTGCAGCATTTTATCGCAAGCAATGGGTTGGAATCAAGGGAGCACCCGAAACAGTCTCCCTTACTCTTGATGCGCCTGTTGCAAATGATAAAATAGGATTGGGCCTGCTTATCATCAATGATAAAATCGGGGTTACCAAGGAAAATCAGTTTAACACCAATTATGCTTATAAAATTGAGATGGGAAAGGGAGTCCTCTCTCTTGGACTGGGAGCAGGCATATATGTTACCAATACGGCATGGTCGGACCTGGTGGTTCTTGACGAGGGAGACGAATATTACCTGACAGACTCCAAAGTATTTACTGTCCCCAATTTCAGCTTTGGCTCATATTATTCAAATAATAGTTTTTTTGCCGGTCTTTCAATTCCTAAGCTTGTCGGTCAGAAATTCGACTTTGATAAAAACAAATATGTTCTTAAGAATAACTTTAAAGAATATGTATATCTGCTGAATACAGGATATCTGATTGATATTTCTCCGAAAGTGAAGTTTTTGCCCTCAACGCTTATTGCTCTTTCAATGAAAAGCAAGATTCTGTACGATATTAATGCTCATTTCAGAGTAATGGATCGGTTCTGGATTGGGGCTTCATACAGGAATAATCGCTCGGTTACAGGTATGTTCCAGTTTCAGCTGACGAATCAGTTGAAATTCGCTTATACATATGATTTTGATTTCAACAAGTTAAGGACTTTCAGTTCCGGCTCACATGAAATAATGCTCAGATATGAGTTCCGTTACAAGATTGACGCAATAAGTCCTTTGAACTTCTAAATTGTTAACATGAAAAGAAAACTCGTTACAGGCATAATTGCTTTTTTCTTGGTTTATTCCCTCTCACAGGGACAATCTGAAACCTATTCTATCAGACTTTCCGGGTTTAGTTCAGATAAATATGACGAATTTTCACCTGTTTATTTCAAAAATGGACTGGTGTTCTGCTCAAACAGAAAACAGGGGCTCTTTTCAAATTATTTTAATCCTGACAACAAAAGACCTTTGGAAATTAATTATGTTGAAATCTCCCACTCCGATAACTGGGCAAAACCACGGATATTTTCCAAAAACCTGAGATCCAAATTCAATGACGGACCTTCATCATTCTCACGCAATGGAGATACTATTTATTTCTCGAGAAATATCAAAACCGACGGATCGGTTAAGGCGAATTCAAACCCCAGGAATAAGCTTGGAATCTTCAGTGCAGTGGTTGAGGATGGCAGATGGGTAAAAATCCGTGACCTGAGATTCAACAATGAATATTACAATATAACAACCCCATATATATCCCCTGATGGGAAAAGACTTTTTTTTGCATCAGATAATCCCTCTGGATTTGGAGGTTCTGATATCTACTATTGTCAGTGGAATGGAAATTACTGGGATGATCCTGTCAATATGGGTTCTGAAATCAATACCACCGGAAATGAATTATATCCTTTCGTAAATAGCGAAGGGGGATTGTTTTTTGCTTCTGACGGGCATCCGGGGTATGGAGGCAAAGACATCTTTTATACTAAGCAGAAAGGTCAGAAATGGCTTCCTCCTGTACATCTTGATGAACCAATAAACTCTCAATACGATGATTTCGGATTCATTGCCGACTCAGTAATGAGTGCAGGCTATTTCTCATCCAAACGAAATGGTTCGGTTGATATTTACCGTTACAATACTAATATCCATCAGATATTCTACTGTGAAAATCAGAGAACAAACCAGCGCTGCTTTAATTTTTCCGATGAGGGTAAAATTGAAATTGATGAAAGATATTATCAGCTGGTATGGAATTTCGGAGACGGTGAAAAAGCCAACGGACAGAATGTGGAACACTGTTTCAAGGGCCCTGGCAGATATACTGTTCGCCTCGACGTAATCGATAATAAAACAGGAAAGATTTTTCTTGCAAAATCTTTATTTAACATTGAACTGAAAGATATTGAACAGCCTGTGATAAACATTCCGCTTTCTGCGATGGCCGGAGAATCACTGAGGGTCGATGGACTCTCCTCCGCATTCCCCGGATCTGAAGTCCTGAAATATACCTGGTATTTTGGAGACGGAATAAGAACTACAGGCGAATCTGTTGATCATTCCTATGAGAAGAAAGGGGATTATGAGGTTCAGCTTGGATTGATTGTAAGAAACAAGGAAACCGGAATAATTCGTGAAGCATGTGCTTCAAAACCTATTCGGGTATTTGAAAATATACAGGAAAAGACAGCTTTTGATAAGGTCCCTGTCAGGCCTGAACAACGATTGAACATTTTTGATTATGATCATGCTTTTATTGACAGCAGGTACTCAGTGGAAAAGGATTACAATCAGGATGTTGTCTTTATGGTTGAGGCTCTGTCCTCTAAAATGAAACAGGATCCGGACAGTAAAGCTCTGAAGGACATACCTCATAAATTTAAGGTTAAGGAGGTGTACATACCATCCGATAAACTATACAGTTATGTAGTTAGCGAGGAAATGAGCCTTATGGCAGTCCGCCCTGCTTTTGAGGAGATATCAGCACTCGGATTCAATAATGCAAGAGTAAGGCCATTTACCCTTGAGGATCCGGCAGCAAAGGAACTCAATAACCTCAAAAAAGTGTTTGGCGTATCCGCTGACAGCTACTTCAGGAGAAATGACATAAGCCTTTCACCTGAAGGTACACAGTTCCTTGACCTTATCCTTGGGTTTCTTTCCAAGTACCCGAACCTGAGACTCGAAATTGCCTGTCATTCCGACAATGCCGGCACTGTCTCAGCAAGTCAGTTGATGACACAGAAACGTGCGGAGGCAATGACAAATTATCTTGTGCTTAACGGGATAAGCCCGATGAGACTGGTTCCGGCAGGATATGGAAGCAGCAGGCCTGTAGCTTCAAATGCCACAGAATCTGAACGGAAACTGAACAGGAGGGTTGATTTTATAATAATCAAGTAATCAATCCTTTCCAGGAAATTGAAAGATTTATGGATTTACAACCAGCTTCTGGCTGAACAAGGTAATTTTACCCTCACCCATCTGAATTATATAAATCCCTTTGATAAGATTAATGGGCATTGTGAACTCATTAATATCAGGATCAAGCCTTTCCTCATGGAGAATCTTGCCCGTCATACTTATGATTCGTATGAAATCAGGAGAAATATTTGTCTCTTCTATTTTTACATTAATATATTCACTGGCAGGATTTGGGAATATTTTGACGATCTGGTTTTCATATGATGAAGGATACCTGTGTCTGTAACCGAAAATCTTGAATTCGGAAATGTAATTCCAGGTATCAGAAGAATTACAATGCCCCACAAGCTTGATATACCTGAATTCCTTTCCGGTTTTTGACGGCGGAAAATCAAATACCTGGACATCTCCGGAAAATGCACATGAATTCGATTTTGTTAGTACCGGTTCCCAGTTCTCCTTATCGTTTGATCCCAGAATATCAAAATATGATTCTTTTTTCTGTCCACTATGGAATGCAAGTTTCACATGCTGCACATTGAACATTTCTTTGAGCTCAAGGACGATGAATTCGTTGTCACCGTTGACTGACCACATAGTACCAATATTCCCGTCGAGAATATTATACGGATAGTTAGGTGCCTGGTAACTGCTTGCTTCAACATTTATAACTTCGGCAACTTCCAGTTCCGGTTTGTATGGCAGAATTTCTACGGGGATGGAGCTAATCTTTGAAGTCTTGCCGTCACTTACTGTGAGGGTAAATACAACATTCATGCTCTCATACACGATCGGACTTAAATATTGAATCTTTGCTCCCTTGGTGGTCGATACAGGTATATTGCTCGGAACTGTCCATGTGTATGTAAGATTGTCTTTGTTTGGGTCATAGCTTTCACTGGCATCAAGTTCACTTATAAACCCCGAGTAACTGTTTGATTTGTAATCGATCACAATTACCGGGGGGGAATTGGTATCGCCTACATGATTTGTAACTGTTTTTGTGCTGATCGATTCTGCTGCTCCTCCTGCTGTGGTCTGAATCGGATTAAGTGATGGTTTGGTATATGAAAAGGTCACCGCGTCTCCTGTCTTGACGGCACTTGCAAGGGTTAGTAAAACCTTTGAACCCGAAATTGTAATATTGGTTACGGTTACTGCGACGTCATTTACTGTTATGCTGAAGGCTGAAGTAGAAGGAACAATATTTGCCAGGGCGAGGCTGTAGGTAATATCAATCCGAGAGGGAGAAGCGTTCTCGATGGCAGAACTTAAATAGACAGGCGTTGGTGGAAGAACTTTGTTGGATACCTGGACAGCCGCAAAGGTGGCAACCTGTCCTCCCGCTGCACTCTGAAGCTGATTTGAAGATGGCTTTGTGTAAGCTACCGTAACGGTTTCTCCATAATTTACCGCTTTGGACAGAGTCAATATGACCTTGTTGCCTGAAATTGTCAGACCGCTGACCCCCCTTGCAGTATTGTTAACTTTGACGCTAAATGTAGTAGTAGCAGGAGTTATACTGGCAAGGCTTAAGTCGAATGTCAATCCCAGTTTGGTGGGAGAAGCATTTTCAATCGTCGCTCGGGACAATACCGGTGATGGTGCACCTAATTTATTGGTGACACTTTTTATGCCCGAAGAAGCTGCCTGTGCTCCTGTGGATGACTGAAGCGGGTTGGTAGACGGTTTTTTGTATTCGACCGTAACTACATCCCCATATTCAACAGAGCTGGAAAGGGTTAATGTAACTTTTGTGCCGGAAACGGCCACTGATGTTACACTCCTTGCAGCAGAATTTACCAAAACTGAGAATGCTGAAGCAGAAGGAACCACATTCGCAAGTGTCAGGCTATAAATTATGTCAATCTTCGATGGAGTAGCAATTTCAATGGAGGAAGATACAAATGCCGGCACCGGAGGCAAGAGATTGTTTTTTACTGGCTGTGCACTAAAAGATGCTGCCTGTCCGCCTTCAGAAGTCTGTATCGGATTGTATGAAGGTTTTGTATAGGCAACGGTGATAACATTTCCATATGCTACCTGGCTTGAAAGATTCAGAATGACGGTTGAACCCGAGATCGACAGACTGCTGACTGGCCTCACAACGGAGTTAACCGTAACTGTAAATGCAGACGAAGAAGGTACTGTACTGGCAAGTGAAAGGTTATAAGTCATTACAATCCTTGCGGGGGCAGAATTCTCAACAGATGACCCGGTATAAACGGGAGAGGGTGCTCCAACTTTGTTAAGTACTGACTGTCCACTGAAAGAGGCAGCCTGAACACCGGAAGCGCTTTGCAGCGGACTGGAGGCGGGCCTGGTATAAGATACAGACACTATATCGCCATAAGATACTGAAGATGAAAGAGTAAGAGTAACCCTGCTGCCTGAAATCGTTACTGAATTGACTGTTCTTGCAGATGAGTTTACCAGCACACTAAAAGCGGAAGTGGCAGGTACTGTATTTGCAAGCGACATATTGTATATGATATCGAGCCTTGTGGGTGTTGCGTTTTCAATAGCGGAACTTTGATAGACAGGCTGAGGAGCTGTTACATTGTTGGTAACTGATTGGGCGCTGAATGAGGCAATCTGCCCTCCCTGCTGACTTTGTAAGGCATTTGATGAAGGCCATGAATACGATACCGTAACAGCATCACCGTAACTTACAGGACTTGAGAGTGCCAGAGAAACTGTAGTTCCGGAAACTGAAATAGAATTGACACCCCTGGTAACGGAGTTGACCCGAACTGTGAATGTGGATGTTGAAGGAATAATATTCGCAAGGGTCAGGTTAAATATTATATCCAGTCTGGAAGGAGTTGAGTTTTCAACTGCTGAACCCACATATACCGGGCTGGGTGGATATACACTATTTGAAACATTGGTAGCTGAAAATGAATCGGCTTCACCTCCTGCTGGTGTCTGGACAGGATTTGACGAGGGTTTTGAATAGGCGACTGTTAACCTGTCACTATAAATGACAGGACTTGAAAGAGTAAGATAGACCCTGCTTCCTGAAATTGCAATTGAGTTGACTGAACGCTGGGAAGAATTAACCAGTACCGAATAAGATGAAAGCGAAGGTATTACATTGGCAAGATTCATATTATAGGACAATTCTACAACAGAGGGTGAGCCATTCTGTATTTGTGCCCCGGAAAATACCGGAGAATCCGGCGTTCCTGATGACATTCCTGACTCAAATGCACCGAGGTCCGGGCCATTACCTTCATAATTAAGATTAACATATACCCCGGCATCTATAAGATCTGACCCCGGAGCGAGCCTGAGGAATTCGATGTACGGTAAAGAACCATCAGATTGCCGCGACCCATCGGCTCCACTCGGATCAAGGCTGAGGAAATCAGAGCTTGTAACTGTAACCCCCGAATTCCAGCTATTGTGGTCCTGGGTATAGTAGGAACCGAACTGGCTTGTATTTGCATACAGGTTAGCCCATGATATATTATTCCTGAGAACATGCCTTAGGTTCTCTGATGACCATCCCTGTATTCCAGCCTGCCATCCTCCTCCTGTCTGATTTCTGTAGCAGGTATTATTATACAGTGCACATAGTGCTCCGTTCATCTGTTCCAAGGTTATACCTCCTGCCTGATTATCCCATGCCAGGCAGTTTGTCATGATCCTTTGAGGACTTGAGGCTGGCCAACCGCTGGGAGTGCCAAGCTTAAATCCGTTACCGTCACCGGTAGGAGTACTTCCGCCTTTATCAAAACCATTGTGCCAGGCCCAGCAATTCTCAATATTCAGAAAACCATTGTTGTCGAAAAAATCATAACCATCATCACTGTTATTCCACGCCCTGCAACCACGTATTGTATTTGTACGCTTCGGATACCTGTCTGTAATAAATGATATTTCAATCCCGTCGGAATGAACACCTCCCGTATAATAATCATAGTTATTGTAAGAATCACAATTCAGGATCAGATTGTTCTCAGATTCATTGACAAGCCTGAATCCCGAACCCCCGTTGTCATAAGAAACGCACTGCTCAACAACAAGATTATTACATGAAACGAAGTCAAATCCGAACCCCCCGTGTGGAGTGGAATTCTGATCAACCCTCCGCACGGTCAATCCTTTTAAATGCCAGTAACTGCTATTATAAAGTGAAACTCCGCCCCTGTCAGTATCAGGTGTAATGTATCGGCAATCAAGTACCGGAACTTCTCCCGGGTAAGCAAATACCCTGATTGGATTGGAGGATGTACCGTTCTTGCCTATGATTCCAACACCCGCATATACGTTCCAGACCCTTGTACCTGTCGGATAATAGGTCCCACCCCTGATGTAGGCTATATCACCGGCATTAAGTACTGAAAAAGCTTTCTGCCATGTGGCAAAAGGTTGTGAAAGGGTACCAGGATTATAATCGCTGCCGTTCGTAGCAACATAATAAGTAGCACCAAATAACGATAAATTAAATAGTAAGAAAATTACAGTTAGTAACTTTTTCATCAAATTCACATACTTTGACTAAAAGGAAAAAAAACTTGACAAACATACGAATTTTTAACGGTCAATAAATAAAATTGTTGTATTAATATATCTTTTTTTTCCTTTTTTTAAAAGAATAACCCTAAAAACTTTATAAACAAATATTGTAAAATTGAAGGGGATTAAGAGGCCAAAGATAGAGTTTTATATATTTTTTTTTGAAAGCTGTTGATAAATTATTAATAAATAACCTGATGTTTGTATTGCTGTGTATATTGCATATTATCAAATTGTAATGAAACCCATAGATCTCTTAAAAGTAAAGAGGCCATAACAACATAAGAACTTTCATCCATGAGACAAACTGCCCTGCTCCATTCTGATTATTCGGGATGGGGTATGTAATGATTCCGGCAACCGGATCAGATCCGGTTGTTTTATAGTCCGATACATGTTCCTGATCTTTCCCTGGACGTAGGAAATCTGAGTTTGGCTTAAGATGGAGGAATCTGATAGGGGGAAGTTTTCCGTCCTTCTGCCTTGGTCCTTCAACACCATCCGGGATCAGGCTGATAAAATCAGAATCTTTCAGCTTGCTCCGCCTGTCCCAGCTGTTGTGAATCCTGTACTGATTTGACAGGAGGATATCTTTTTCTCCGTTTTTATAGCTGATGTTATTGATCAGTGTATCTTTTACATTATGCCATTGGAAATTAAAACCGTAGGTCCCATTGTTGTAAGCAACACATCTGTATAGTTTCATCAATACATTAGCAGTATTCTGGTCAAAGCCTATTTTCCAGTTGGAGAATGATAAACAGTTGGTTAATATCCTTTGAGGACTGGTTTCAGGAGTGCCTTTAGTTGTACCAAGCTTAAATCCGCTTCCGTCACCATTGTCATAACCGTTTTTCCATGCCCAGCAGTGATCCATCACTATTATCCCTTCACACTGGTAAAAATCATAACCATCGTCAGAATTATTCCATACCCTGCAACCAATAAGCGTGTTTAATCTTTCATTCCCGGGCCGTTCAAAAATGTCAGATACTTCAATCCCGTCCGCATGGCCTCCCTGATATGGTTTATTGTTTGACATTGAAAACGGATCATAACAATCATATGCGTCACAATTCAATAATAGATTGTTTTCGGAGGCATAACCTATCCTGATTCCTGACCCTCCATGATTTTTTGAAACCATCTGTTCAAGGGTATTATTGTTACAACTGTTCAGGTATATTCCAAAAGCACCGAATCCTTTTTCCTGGCCGGCACCTGTTACTTCAAGCCCTTTGAGAATCCAATAGTCGCATTCAAGTAATATAATACCGGCCCTGTAAGCCGGAATTGAAAAGTTGCTGCAGTCCAGAACCGGCTTTTCTCCCGGATATGCCAGGATGTTAAAAGTTCTTCCCTTGCTGCCTTTTTTGTTGCTGATGCATACTCCGCAATGAAAATCTGATCCGAAGATGTTGATAATGTTCCCCTCATCCGGAGCATATCTTCCTCCTCTTATAAATACGGTATCACCAGGACTGGCAGATGAAAAACCCTTCTGCCAGGTGGCAAATGGTTTATCAATAGTACCGGGATTCCTGTCATTCCCATTCACGGCAACATAAAATGTTTTTCCCCGCGAACCCTTGTGGATACGGGCCCCTACCTGCCAGGGACCGTTTTGAAGTGCAAGTTCCGGATCGGTTTTACTCCAGACTGCATCGACCGACAAACCCTTTTCCCACTCAGTACCAAGATTTTTTCCGAAGTCCAGTCTTGATGCCGGAACAAAATCTGTCATATTTATGAATTCAGGATCAGCTACACGGGAGTGAAGGTCATAACCAAGCTTTTGCCATTCCTTAAAAGTTAGTACTTTATTACCTGCTAAAAACCTGGGTTCTCCTTCTTCGCACCAATAAAGGTTATAATCGCATTCAAATCCTTCAAGACAATTATCCTCTATAGTAATATTGAATATCTGATGCTTTGTATAGAAAATATTATTGAAGATTTTGGTCCCGGTGGATGATGCAACCGGATTATCGTTTGAGTATACGTGTACAAGAGGCCTCCACGTTTCTGAACGGGTCCTTGCACTGTAAAATGTATTATTGAAGATCCTGACATTATTCATTCCTTTTATTGCCACAGCGACCTTGGTCGGATCATTTACGATATTATAAGCAATGCCTCCTCCGGTATCGCTCATTCCGTTCGATTTTCTGATCAGTCCCATCGGGGTTCTCTCAAGATAGTTGTATCTTATTGTCATATTTTTATTATAACCGGTAAAAACTGCATGGGTAATGCTGTTATTGTCGGTCCCTTTCCAGATAAACCTGTTGCCGGTAATTATCCCTCCGTCGAGATTGTTATTGTATATCAACGGATTTTCATCACCGGCTTTCAGCATGTAACCCGAGGAATTGGAAGATATGATTGTATTTTTACGGAATATCAGATTGATTCCGGCCTCCCTGGGTACATCATAGCCATTCCAGTTGCCATATTCATCATTTACAATGGTTTCACCCTCTTTAATTGATGTAGGTACTTTCTGGTCCTTTTTATCAGTATTTTGAAATTTGGCATTCTCCATCCCTCTGCTTGTCTGAACAAAAGCTGTTCCTGTGATCAGGGTTATAGTAAAACCGAAAAATAATAATGATATATGTCTCATTTGCAGCAGTGTGTTTATTGAGCATTTAATTTAAATACCCTGAGTTGCAGCATCTGCAACCTGATCTTTTTTGCAAAAGTAGCTTAATCTTTTAAAACCTCTTTTTCGATAAGTTTTTAATTTGTTTTTTATCCGGAATATATAATTATTGATCCACATTGCCGTTTCATCCCTGTATCATTCTTTCATTCGGATATGAAATTATGATAGCATATGCTCATTACTTTATTGAAAGTGTTAATCAAAATATTTTGATCCTATAGTTTTTTTTCACATTGTTTAACATATTTGGGCATATTTACTAAACGATTTTCAGAGGTTATCTCCCTGAGCAGATGAACGGAGAAAAGATTCTGAAAATTCAGTACGGATATTGGTTAGTTAGTTCAATCGCTGTGACTGACGGGGCGAAAGCATGCTCAGACGAAATGTAAAATCAATAAAATGATTGATAAAGATCAAAAAATAAGGATTATAGATCTTCCTAAAATTGAAGACGACAGGGGCAATCTTTCCTTCATTGAGGAAGATGCTCATATACCATTCAAAATCAGACGGGTATATTGGATCTATGACGTTCCAGGTGGAGAATTCAGGGGAAGTCATGCCTACAAAAATTCTGAAGAATTCGTAGTAGCCCTTTCAGGTAGTTTCGATATAATCCTTCATGATGGAAAAGAAGAGAAAAAGTACTCTTTGACCAGGTCATACTACGGCCTCTTTATCCCCCGGCTTATATTCAGAAGGCTTGAGAATTTCTCAACAAATTCCCTGGCTCTTGTTTTATCTTCAACGCATTATGATCAGTCTGATTATATACGTGACTTTAATGAATTTCTCACCTTTGTCAGATGAATAAAAGATCCTCTATCTATGATTGCCATATTATTGAGCTGGGCAAGATTCACAATCGTTCAGGCAATATTACTGTGATTGAAGGCGAGGCAGACCTTCCTTTCGATGTAAAACGCGTGTACTACCTTTATGATGTTCCGGGAGGCGCAGAAAGGGGTGGGCATGGTCACAAGGAACTCCACCAGCTGATAGTCGCAACCAGCGGTTGTTTTGATGTGGTTCTTTCAGATGGAAGAAACACTAAGGTGATTGAACTTAACCGGCCATATTACGGATTATATGTAGTACCAGGGATCTGGCGCGAACTTATAAATTTCTCATCGGGTGCAATATGCCTGGTACTGGCTTCACATAAATATGATGAGAATGATTATATACGAGAATTCAATGATTTTGTAATTTTTAAGCAAAATGGCTAAAATTCACCCTTCAGCCGATGTTCAGTCAGAATCGGTTGGTGAAAACACTTCAGTATGGCAGTACGTGGTCATTCTTCCCGGTGCCGTCATAGGGAAAAACTGTAATATTAACTGCCATGTATTTATTGAAAATGACGTTGTTATAGGAAATAATGTGACCATTAAGCCCGGTGTACAGATATGGGATGGACTCAGGATTGGCAATGACGTTTTCCTGGGACCGAATGTAACTTTTACCAATGATAAATTTCCGAGATCAAAGCATTACCCTGAAAAGTTCCAGACTACCATCATTGAAGACGGTGTTTCAATAGGAGCTGGCGCAATTATCCTGGGAGGTATAAGAATCTCCAAGAATGCAATGATTGGAGCCGGCAGCATTGTCACAAAGGATGTTCCTGAAAATGAACTCTGGGTTGGAAATCCGGCAAGGTTTGTAAGAAAAATAGAAAAATAATGATAAAGTTTTATGATTTAAAGAAGGTGAATGACAGCTTTGAACCGGATCTGTCAGCAGCCATCAGGAGGGTCCTCGATTCAGGATGGTATCTTCAGGGCGAGGAGTTAAAAGATTTCGAAAATGAGTATTCTGCATTCATTGGAACAAAACATTGCATAGGTGTTGCGAACGGACTCGACGCTTTAAGGCTTATCCTTCGTGCCTATCTGGAGATGGGATATATGAAGCCTGGCGATGAAATAATTGTCCCGGCAAATACATTCATTGCATCCGTATTGTCAATAACCGAAAATCATCTTGTCCCAGTTCTTGTTGAACCGGATATTGCAACCTATAATATTGATCCTTATAGGATTGAAGAGAAGATCAGCAAACGGACCAGAGCTATTATGATTGTTCATCTTTATGGGAAGAATTCAATGCATGAAGAAATTCAAAGAGTTGCGGAAAAGTATAATCTGAAAATTATTGAAGACAATGCACAGGCTCAGGGTTGTATGTTCCATGACAAAAGAACCGGATCTCTGGGTCACTCAGCCGGAAACAGTTTTTATCCCGGTAAAAACCTTGGAGCTCTTGGTGATGCCGGTGCCGTTACCACAAATGATGATGAACTTGCCAATATCGTAAGAACAATAGCCAACTACGGCTCCAGGATTAAGTACCACAACCTGTTCAAAGGCCTGAATTCGCGCCTCGACGAAATACAGGCTGCTGTTCTCAGAGTTAAGCTCAGGCGACTTGACCAGGATAACCTTAAGAGGAACGAACTGGCCAGTTATTATATAAGTAATATTAAAACTCCGGGAATAACATTACCGGATAAGGCATCATTCCTCTCATATCCTGAATCGCATGTCTGGCACCTTTTCGTAGTTCTTCACAAAGACAGGGACAGACTGCAGAAATATCTATCCGATAACAATATCCAGACTCTTATCCATTATCCCATACCTCCGCACAAACAGCAGGCTTACAGTGAGTTCAACAATTTAACCTTCCCACTTACAGAGAAGATACACAGAGAAATACTAAGTCTTCCTTTCAGTCCTGTAATGGATGATCAGGAGGTTAAGTATGTTGTTGATGTAATAAATTCTTTCGGAAACTGATTAACCTTAAAAGAGCACTGGATTTACTGCGTAGCCAATCGGAAATTATATCCTCCAAATGACTGAAGAAAAAACATCATATCGTCAAATAATGAAGGCAACCTCCATATTCGGAGGCGTTCAGGTATTCAATATAATTATCTCTGTTGTAAAATCGAAATTTGTTGCCGTTTTGCTTGGACCCGCTGGAATGGGTATCTCAGGATTGTTAATATCGACCACAACCTTTATAGGTACAGTTACAAATTTTGGACTCAATACAAGTGCAGTAAAGAACATAGCAGAGGCAAATGCTACGGGTGATAATAAAAGGATCAGTGATGTTGCTTCAGTGCTCAGAAGGCTTGTCTGGATTACAGGAATTCTCGGAACGCTCGTTACTCTTGTCCTTTCTCCTCTTCTTAGTGAACTTACTTTTGGCAACAGGGATTACACTGTTGCTTTTATGTGGATATCAATAACTTTGCTTCTGACCCAGATAAGCAACGGGCAGCTGGTTGTCTTGCAGGGGATGCGAAAACTCCAGTTCCTTGCCAAGGCAAACCTTGCAGGTACCACAGCCTCATTATTCATTTCAGTCCCTATTTATTATATATGGGGAATAGACGGGATTGTCCCTGCACTCATTTTAAGTTCTGTCGGCACTCTGATATTTTCATGGTTATTTGCATCGAAGCTTAAAATTGAAGGCGTAAAAGTGAACAAATCACTTCTCTATTCAGAGGGAGGCGACATGATAAGGTTGGGTTTCATACTGAGTGTTAACAGCTTAATTGCAGTTGGTGCCTCTTATATCGTCAGAATATTTGTAAGCAGGTTAGGCGGAATTGAACAGGTCGGACTTTATAACGCCGGATTTACAATAATTAACACTTATGTCGGAATGGTTTTCACTGCCATGAGCACTGACTATTTTCCCAGGCTATCTGGAATCGCGCGTGACAATACTATGGCAAGAAATATAATCAACCAGCAGGCTGAAATTGCATTACTTATACTCGCTCCTATTCTTACGGTATTCCTTATTTTCATTAATTACGTTGTTCTGCTGTTTTATTCATCCCGGTTTGTTGAGGTCGACAGTATGATCCACTGGGCAGCGTTAGGAATATTCTTTAAAGCTCCCAGCTGGGCAATAGCATTTCTTTTTGTAGCGAAAGGACATACAAGGCTTTTCTTTTATAATGAACTTTCGGCAAACATTTATATGTTGGCCTTTAATATCCTGGGATACAAACTGGGAGGTCTGGAAGGTATGGGCATATCATTCTTTGCAGGTTATATGATATATCTTGCACAGGTTTATGTAATTGCAGGGAAAAAATACGGATATTATTTTGATAAATCATTTCAAAAAATTTTTCTCATCCAGTTCCTTCTCGGCCTGACCTGTTTTGCTGGTGCCAAGTTCCTGGATGAGATTGTTTTATATATCTCCGGAGCTTTTATCATTGGACTCTCTTCATTTTATTCATTCAAAGAGCTCGACAAGCGCATCGGATTAAAAAGCATGATTACTGAGAGACTTAAAAAGACTAACTAAAACTGATGAAAATCCTATTATTCAATCTCGGCTCGATAGAGGAAAGAATAATATC
>CAZTDW010000003.1:0-55467 GCA_964611835.1 uncultured Rikenellaceae bacterium
AATACGCATGCTGTGTGAACCTCCCGTGCTTATTACCTGTTTTTCCCATTTGTTTTTCCCAAGATTATAATATATAGCTACCTCATCGGGATCAACACCCTGCTGCATCGCGGCTACGACCAGATCAATTTTCCCATCAAGATCAAAATCAGCTGCCCCTATCGAATGCAGAACCGTCTCAACCGAATCGGCCACGATGTGTTCTTTCCAAATCAGAGCAGGATCCTCCGGAGTTTCAAACCATGATATATGATAATGATTTCCTCCCAATTCAGATGGAGAATGCAGGATATCAGGCCGTCCGTCATTGTTAATATCAGCAACATCGATGGCTGTATTAACCCACTCCCATGTATCCGTGAACCTGTGCTCTTTCCATTGAGCCATATTACCCGTATTTTCAAACCAGTAGCCATTGGTTACAATGTCCATTTTATTATCCAGATTTATGTCAGCCATTTTAATTCCCTCCCCTTCAGGTATTTCTATCTGATATTTTGTCCATGTCTCCAGCGGTTTCTGGTTATAGAAATAAAGTGTATGGCCGCCGGTAGTACCAAACGCCCCCTGATTTCTGGAAACAACATCAATTAAGCCGTCATTGTCAAAATCATATACTTCAACATCATGGCCGATAATTGAATCTATTAAATGAAGTTTCCAGTCGGGTCCTTCGAACCATACTATTGCCTTATCAACCACAGCCACCACATCATTTGTTTTATCATTATTGACATCCATGACTTCTGCGTCAGTCGAAATCTTTAATGAATCAGTTATGGTTGTCTTTTTCCAGTCCGGAGCAAGATAAGCAACCATGCCCCCTTTTAGCCATCCTCCTGCCAGGATATCGGTTTTACCATCCATGTTTACATCTCCGATAGATTTCATCCAGAGGTTTGACGGTGCCTGATCATCGATTATTCTTTCTGTAAACAGAGGTTTTTCCCTGCTGCAGCTGATCAAAAAAACAATAGTAATGGTAGATGTAAAATTCAATAATACTTTCATGGTGCTTAAGAATAAGTTGTGTTTTGCAATATGATAAATCTGTTATCCTGTATTCAGTTTAATTTCATAAACCTTAATTTTCATAACAGAGCTTTCTGATTATGAAAGTTACATTAAATTCCATCTATATTGAATATTTGATTTAGTATAGTTTAATTTTTATGTAGAAAAAATTGACTCCGGATGTGGACCTGATATAATTGTGATTATCTAATCAGCGATAGCTGGAAGTACATTTATTAAATTAGTATTTTTGGATAAGCATTTTTTTATTGAACTGAAAAAGACACAGAACGAATTATTCAAAAAGTTGAATCCGTGAAAAAAATTATTCTGTTATTCATTTGTATGATAGTTTCATTACCCTTTATTAATTCACAGGTAAAGATAATTGCCCATCGCGGGGCATCATACCTGGCTCCTGAAAACACACTTGCTTCGGCAAAACTTGCCTGGAAGAACAAGGCTGATGCACTTGAATGCGACATCTGGCTGACGAAAGACAATAAGGTAATCGTGTCGCATGATGGCAACACAAAAAGGATCACCGGTCAGGATCATAAGATCAGTGAAACAAATTCGGATGTCCTCAGAACCCTTGATGCAGGATCATTCAAAGATCCGAAATACAAAGGGCAGAAGCTTCCGTTCCTGTATGAGCTGATCCGGGCTTTGCCTGTTGGAAAGGAGATTGTGATAGAGATAAAATGCGGACCGGAAGTGCTGCCATTCCTGAAGGAAACGGTTGCAAGGTATTCAAAGAAAAGGGAATTCACATTTATATGCTTTGACCTTCCGACAATAACCGAAACCAGGAAAACCTTTCCTCAGTACCCATGCTACTGGCTTTGCGATAGACCCGCTTTTCTTGAAGAAAACTTTGCCAGGGTTAAGGAAGCAGGCCTTCAGGGGGTTAGCCTGAATTACAGGCTTATAACTGAAGACGTTGTTAAAAGGGCTGCCGAAATGAAGATGGATGTATATTCCTGGACCGTTAATGATCCGGTTGAAGCAAGAAGACTGATATCACTGGGAGTCAGGGGAATTACTACCGACAGGCCCGGTTGGCTCAATGAACAGTTGTTAACCAATGATTTGAATTCCGGAAAGTAAGAAACTGAAATTATCAGTCTGTTTTCTTACTAATATTTATTGATAAACAACAATTAATTTATGTAAATCGATAATATTTATAGTTATTTCATAAAAGATTTCAAATATTACGAATTGATATTAATTTTGGTCCTGAAACCCTAAACTGAAAATCCATGAAACGCAGAGAAATAATAAAAACCTTGTCAGCTATTCCCGTTGCGGGAGGATTAATGTCTGTTGACCCGTTACTTGCCGCAGCCAGCCAGAAGAAGAATGTAAACGAAGCAGGACTTTTAGCCAATCCGGAAAAGGGAGCGCTGGCCATTGGACCTCAGATCTACCAGTCGATAGGGGTGGAGCCGGTAATTAATTGCAAGGGAACCTTTACGGCAATAGGCGGCTCCATCGAATTGCCAGAGGTGCGTAAAGCAATTGACTATGCTGCCTTGAACTATGTTTATATTGATGAACTGGCTATGCGGGTAGGAAAAAGACTTGCTGACCTTACCGGCGCTGAATGGGGTATGGTATCATCAGGATGTGCTGCAGGACTGAAACATGTAACGGTAGCCTGTCTTACCGGAGGCGATCCTGAAAAGCTTGTGAAAATACCTGATCTGACCGGATTTACCAAAACAGAGGTTATTATTCCCCGTTATTCGAGGAATCAATATGACGCTGCAATCAGAAATGCCGGAGTGAAACTGGTTGTCGTCGACACAATGGAAGAGCTGAAAAAGTCTATCAGCTCACGGACAGCGATGATATATCTTTTTGCTGCTCCAAGGGATTACAGTGAAGGGCCCCTGTCAATTGATAATATTGCCGCCGTCGCAACGGAGAAAAACATTCCCATTCTTGTCGATGCAGCCGCCGAAATTTTTACAATTCCGAATATTCACCTTAAAAGGGGTGCAACAATTGTCGCATACAGCGGGGGTAAAGCTATCAAAGGGCCGCAGGGTGCAGGACTTCTCCTTGGAAACAAGGATTTACTATTCTCGACATGGCAGGCCAGCTCACCCCACCATGGCCCTGGAAGAGACAACAAGATCGGGAAGGAAGAGCATATAGGAATGCTTGCGGCTATTGAAACATGGGTTAAAAGAAATCATGCAGAGGAAGAAAAAGCATGGATCTCATGGCTGGAATATATTTCAAACAAAGTGTCTTCTGTCAAAGGTGTTACAACCAAGATCACGGAACCACAGGGTGTTGATAACCGTACTGCCCGCCTTTCAATAAGCTGGGATCCTGCCGGGCTGAACATAACCGGGCAGGAAGTTGCAAAAGAGCTGGACGAAAATAAACCGAGGATTGTAACGGGAGGAGGCAGGTCAAATCCGAGGGAAGGAACAACATCGATATCCATAAGCGCACACATGATGCAGCCCGGGGATGATAAGATCGTTGCAGACCGGATTTATAAGATACTATCCCAGAAGTATGAGAAAAAAAATAATGTCATTGAGCCACCGGCTGCAGATCTTACGGGGCAATGGGATGTCTCCGTTGATTTTTATTCCGGTAAGGGAGAGCATAAGTTTTACCTTGGCGATCAGGAGGGCAATGATATAAAAGGGACCCATAAAAGCACTTTCTCACTGCTTGACATAGCCGGCAGGATTGAAGGTAACAAGGTAAAGCTTCAGAGTTTTTACAATGAAAACGCCCAGTCGATTCCCTACATTTTTGACGGCACAGTAGAGGGGGATTCATTCTCCGGTGTATTGTACCTTGGCGAATACCGTTCTGCCAGTTTCATCGCAAAAAGGTCAGAATACGGCAAACGGCCTGCCATGAGTATTACAGTACCCTCTTACGGTGGTAAGAAGAACGATTCATGGTAAAGAGGAGAATACAGGATTTCAGGCTTTTATAATTTTCTGAAGCCTTTGGGTTTTCTACTCAGGAATGAGCTGACCGCTGCTTAAGATACGGACACCTTTTTCAATCAGTCCTTTTTTTAATCCGGCATAGTACTCATTGCTCAATGGCCGCGAAGCATCTTCGATCAGTGCCGCGGAGAATCCTTCTTTCAATGCATCAATAATAGTACAATAAACACATATATCAGCAGCCAGGCCGCAGAAATACAAATCATTGCATCCTTTTTCCTTCAGATAGCCTGACAGCCCGGTGGTTATCTGGTACATGTTGTCATAAAATCCGCTATAGCTGTCAACTTCCGGATTCATGCCCTTGCGAAATATGGCTGCTACTTTACCGGTTTCAAGAGCCGGGTGGAACATGGCACCACTGGTTCCCTGAACACAGTGATCGGGCCAGAGGACCTGTTCAATTCCATTGAGACTTATCTTGTCAAAAGGCTTCCTGCCGGTATGATTGGATGCAAAACTGACATGATTTTGCGGATGCCAGTCCTGGGTAGCAGCTACCAGATCAAAATAGCCCTGAATTCTGTTAATAACCGGAACTATTTCATCCCCATGCGGTACTTCCAGCGAACCGCCTGGCATAAAATCATTCTGGACATCCACAATAACAAGTGCTTTCATTTTAATGTTTTTTGTGATCTTCAATCAATCTGTTCCTTTCGTCCCTTAGTTTTTCGCTTAACCCTACCTTGTAAACATGGGGATTGTTAAACCTTTTATACTCAGTAGGCAACTGTTCCAACCGCTCCTTGCAATATTGAGATAGTTGCGGCAAAGAAAGAGGTCCGGACAAACGTTTCCCGCGTTCCATGATTTTGTTGAGCAGGGGTTCCTTATTTTTGTCCCCGATTGAAAGCGATTTGTCAGGGTATAGTGGATGATACATGATCTCAGCATCCTGTTCCTGGCTAAGAGTAATTATGTCGGCTCCCGCAAATTTTTCATCGTTTTCAAGAACCCTGAAAACCTGCTTCCGGTGAGGCAAAGTAATTTTATTAACGTTCTCCGACAACTTGATCCGTGGTTTGCCATCAGCAAGTGCCAGTTTATAGACGCCGTCGAGCGCAGCGTCGGGATGTCCGGTAACCAGGGTAGTCCCTACTCCGAATACATCTATCGGAGCCTGTTGTTCCAGCAGGCTTTTAATAATGTATTCATCCAGTTGGTTTGAAACAGCGATTTTTACATATTTAAGTCCGGCTTCATCAAGTATTTCACGGCTCTTTCTGGAAAGAAAAGCAAGGTCGCCGCTGTCAAGTCTGATTCCGCGGAGACGGTGTCCCTTCTCTTCCATTCTTTTAGCTGTTTTGACAGCATTGGGCAATCCGCTTCTCAGGGTATCATATGTATCAACCAGCAGAACGCATTCCTCAGGCTGTTCATCGGCAAAATGATTGAAAGCTGTCAGCTCATCATCATAGCTTTCAATATAAGAATGCGCCATGGTTCCAGATACCGGGATCCCGTAATCACGACCGGCACGTACATTGCTCGTCGCATCAAATCCTCCAATAATAGCTGATCTGCTGGCATAGTATCCTCCCGGACCCTGTGACCTTCTCAACCCGAAATCGATCAGTGTCCGTTCTCCTGCAGCCTGTCGCATACGGCTTGCTTTTGTAGCAACCAATGTTTGAAAGTTGAGAAGATTAAGAAGGATTGTTTCTATGATCTGTGCCTCGATAATATTTGCTTCAACCTGCAAAACAGGTCTGAACGGAAATACTACATCCCCTTCATTTGAAGAATATATGTTTCCTGTGAACCTGAAATCTTTAAGAAACCGGATGAAGTCAGGATGGAATCCCTTTTCCCTGAGAAATTCAAGATCGTTGCTGTCAAACCTAAGTTCCTCAAGAATGTCAAGAAGTACTCCAAGGCCTGCAAATACGGCATAACCACCCTCGAAAGGAAGTTTGCGGAAAAAATAGTCGAACACGGCAATGTTTTTCTGCTGACCTTTAAGAAAATATGCCTGGGCCATGGTCAGCTGGTACTGGTCGGTATATGAAGCGGTGTAATTGAACATTGAAAATGAAATTTTAATTTTATAAATCAGATGAGCCGGATCTGTAGTATAAATCCCATTTTAACACTTTTGTTCATTTCAAAGGGATAAATATCCTGCAAGATCTTTTCAGGTCAGCCAATTTATAATTTTTAAGTGAGGAAGGTTAATGCAGATCCTTTTTTCTTGCTATATAATCAAGATACCGGTCTCTGGAAAAGTTTATTTTCAGGAACAAACCGGTCATGTCATCTACTAGCTTTTCAATGTCTGTTGAATGATAAGCATCATATTCAGACATTCCGATTATTGCTTCATCAGAATAATAGGGGTAAAGCTCCGCGAAAGTATTCTCAAATATTTTTCTGAGGACTTCCGGAGAAAGCTGAGCAAGTATTTCCTGGAAATTAGCCAGATAAACGTCATACAAAAAAGGATCATTGGCAATCTTCTTATCCAGCATATCCTCGGCAGAAAACAAAAGTTTGTTTCCAATAAGCTCGGTTTTTGCATCTGATCCCTCATGAGGGGCTGAAAAGAATAGATCATCGTAGTCCCAGGGTATGATCCCGAATTTGTTGTTTGAATGATCAAAGAAAAAATGCACCTCATCCGTGTAATCGCCGTTCCTTACAAGAAAATTGAATCCAAGCCATTTCATGTAATGCTCAAGATCAATCAATGGGGAGATCATTCTGTAAAGCTCTTCTCCCTCATATCTGCCGAGAAATTTGTAAATAAGCCGGAAATTTTCACAGTGCCTCCTGATTTCATCTTTTCCTGTTTTTTCATCCGATCCTATTTTATCAATGCTCTGATTGTAACCCCTTCTTATGATGATCGGTGAGCCTTTCTTTTTAATTGCCCAGTCCTCAGGCCTCTCGATAACCAGATAAATTCCTTCACTATGATCGTTGATCTTCATTTCACAGAATGTGTAGAAAAGGCTGAAGATCCCAAGGTGTTCCATCATCTCAAATGCCATCCTGTTGTTTATATAATCCTTATCCATGCACAGGCTGAGGGCATAGAATTTTTTCAGAGATTCTTTTTTTTCGCCGTGATAAAATGATGCATTTGATTTCAGGCTGAAACTCAGGCTTTTTCTCCTGAAATTAAGTGTCGACTGCCCTCTTGTCTTTATCGCCTGGGCATTTAATGTGTCTCCGTTTATTATAACAGATCCTGCATCGAGGAACATTTTTGATCCAGGACTGGTTTTCAGGGCCTGGTATTTTGCCCTTGAGGTGTACAGACTTATCGTATTCTCGATCTTTAGGCTTTTGTCTTTGAGAATCAGCACATTATTCACGGAATCAGTTCCCTGGCCTGAGGAATTGTAACTAATAATAAGGAAAATGATCAAACCCGGGAAAAATAATACCGCTTTAGGATTCAGAACAGCTCTATCTGGTTCATTTATCCTTTCCATGATCATTTTTAGGATCAGCTCAGGATCGATCCTGATGTTTATGGTTGTTCTCCGAACTCTAATCAAAGTTATGTATAAAAAATTGATTTGTACCTGTTTATCATAAATAATTTGTATACCGCCAATTTATTCCACAGCATCATTATTTGTTGTAAATATTGACTTTTATGCTAACTTTCCATCTCCAAATACTCAAACCAGGCACAATGTTCCGAACGATCCTCATATTATCGTACCTGATCCCTAACCTGTATCTTTTCCTGAGAATCTGGAAGCTTTTCATACCCCGCGGTCACAAGATTCTCTATACACTCATATATGCCCTGCTTTTTGCGGTATATCCCATAAGCCTGATGACCGGACGGGGGAATGATGCCAGGTTTTATGAGCTTATAGACGATGCGGCAAACTATCTTCTCCCGTTTTATCTCTATCTTTTTTTGTTTGTCCTTCTTGTTGACCTGTTTCTGCTTGCAAATCTTGCTCTGAAAATTGCCGGCAGGAATATACTGACAGGAAAAATTTTCCGGCTCAGGGTTTTAACACTGATAATTCTGGCTTCCATTCTTGTTGTTGTTTTTGGGATTATTAATTTCAATACCATCCGGGTCACTGAGTATAAAGCGGATATTAAAAGAGGTGCCTCTGACCTTGGAGGACTGAGGATAGCATTTGTCTCTGATTTTCATTTGCACGAAGATACTCCAGTGAAATTCGTTGAACGGTTTGTAAGCAAGGTAGAGGAAATAGATCCCGACCTGATGCTATTCGGAGGTGATATTGTGGAAGTTGGAGAGATGGGGGAATCCATGGAACGAATAAGCAGTATTATTGCCACAATTAATACAAGATATGGCGAATTTGGAGTTCTTGGAAATCATGAGCATTACGGACGTCACGAGAAGGGAGAATTTTTCGAAAAGACAGGAATAGAATTATTAAGGGACACTGTAGTAAAAGTCAGCAGTTCTTTTATGATTGCCGGCAGAAATGACAGCCATGAAAGATCCAGAAAAAGCCCTGATGAACTTCTTATGTCAGTTGAGGATTCTCTGCCTGTTATCCTGCTTGATCACCGCCCTACGGAGATTGACCTTGTAAGCCTTACTACGGCCGATATTCAGTTTTCAGGCCATACGCACCATGGGCAGCTCTTCCCGATAAACCTGATAACAGGCAGGATCTACAAGTTAAGCTACGGCTTCAGGAAAATAGGCAATACCCATTTTGTCGTTTCCAGCGGGATCCGGTTATGGGGTCCTCCTGTCCGTACTGTGGGGAAATCGGAAATAGTGGTTGTTGATTTAACCTTTATTTAAGTTAGGGAATGTTAAGGAAGGATTTCGAAAAAAAAATGTACGGATCATAAAAAAAGGCTATTTGCAAACTGATTAATGGAGGCAGGCAGTAACGTGCATTTCAGGATTCAGTTTTATCTGCATTTTGCATATTAAAAAGTATTTTATATAAGTTTAACAAAAACACCAGGCGATGATAAAGGAAATAAAAGTGAAGGATCTTAACACTGATACCTTCTTATCAGAAAAAGTTAGTGAAATAGTTGCATCTGTTGGTGATGGAACCGCAATAAATGCCCTTTCAGGAGGAGTTGATTCATCAGTGGTGACAATGATCGGTCACAAGGCTCTGGGGGAAAGGCTCAGGACCGTATTTATCCAGAACGGACTGATGCGTGAGGGTGAAGCCGAATCGGTGGCAGGAACTTTCAGAAAACTGGGAGTCAAAGTTGAGATAGTTGATGCCCGGGAAGAATTTCTTGATGCCCTCAGGGGGATAACTGATCCTGAAGCAAAACGCGAAGCTATCACACAGACCTTTTACAAAAAAGTCTTCGGGCGCATTGTAAGGGAAAGCGGAGCTAAATTTCTGCTTCAGGGTACAATACTTACCGATGTTGACGAGACGGTTGCAGGAATAAAACGGCAGCATAATGTTTTTGCCCAACTAGGCATCGATCCGCAGGAAGCCTTTGGTTATCATATCCTTGAGCCTCTGATACAGCTCAGAAAGGACGGGGTCAGGATGACGGGGAAGGCGCTGGGGCTTCCAGAGGACATGTTTAACAGGATACCTTTCCCCGGACCGGCCCTTGCAGCCCGCATCATTGGCGAAGTGACGGAAGCAAAACTTGAAAAGGTCAGAAAAGCGACATCAATAGTTGAGAGAATGCTCGAAGGCATGGGTGCTTTTCAGTATATGGCCATTCTGCATGATGACCGCGTTACGGGGATGCGTGACGGTAAGCGTGATTTTGGCAACCAGATCGAGGTGCGCTGCTGGGACAGCATTGATGCCAGGACAGCAACCCCCACCAGGCTGCCTTTTGAAATTCTTGAAAAACTGGCTTCATCGATCCTGGAAAACGTGCCGGGAGTTGTGTCAGTCACCTACAACATCGCCACAAAGCCTCCGTCAACGATAGAAGCTGTTTAGAAACTGTGATTACACATGCTTCCGGTCAATTGGTTGAGCGAAACCTCAACCGGCATTTAACATTCTTTACCACAATTGGTTTGCCTGTTCATTCCGTTTAAAAATTGTATCATGGACAGAAGAGATTTTGTAAGAACAACAGCATTGGCCGGAGCCTGGACAATAGGGCAGCCCTCATTTTCAGGAAGGTTCGTGATATTGCCTGATGAAGAATGGTTCAGCAGGCCGATGCGGTGGGCCCAGCTTACGCTGGTTGAAAATGACCCGGGTAATTTTGATCCAGACTTCTGGCTGGATTACTTCAGGCGTGTGCATGCCGATGGTGCTGTCCTGAGTGCAGGGGGGATAGTAGCCTATTATCCTACTGATATTCCTTATCACCACCGCAGCATGTGGCTCAATGGAACCGATCCCTTCGGCTACCTGGTAAAAGGGTGCCGTGAAATGAATATGTCGGTAATAGCAAGAAGCGATCCGCATGCTGCCTGGCAGAACGTTTATGAGGCTCATCCCGACTGGATAGCGGTTACCGCTGAGGGAGAAAAAAGACGCCACTGGGCTAATCCCGACATGTGGGTTACCTGTGCTCTCGGTCCCTATAATTTTGAGTTCATGACCCAGGTCCACGTTGAAATTATGGAACGATACCGGCCTGATGGGATTTTTTCAAACAGGTGGGCAGGCCACGGAATTTGCTACTGTGAACACTGTACCAGGAATTTCAGGAAATATTCGGGAATAAGTCTGCCTGAAAAACCCGATCCCTCTGACCGCGTTTATCAGAAGTACATCGAATGGAGTACGGAAAGGCTCAGAGAACTATGGATGCTGTGGGATGATGTAATACGAAAACGGAAAAGTGACTCAAGATTCATACCTAACGGATTCCCCGACAAAGTTATTACCGGGCAGCTATCGGATATTGTCTTTACCGACCATCAGGGCAGAAGCGGGTACACTATGCCATGGTCAAATGCAAGAAATGCCAGGGAACTCAGGGCCTCGATAGGAATGAAGCCTCTTGGCGGAATATTCAGTGTCGGACTTGAGGAGCAGTACCGGTGGAAAGATTCCGTTCAGTCAGAAGCTGAAGTAAGGATCTGGGTCGCCGAAGGTGTAGCCAATGGCATGAGGCCATGGTTTACTAAGTTCTCCGGAGTCCTGTACGACAAAAGATGGCTGGGAACTGTTGAAAAGATTTATGATGTTTTGTACAGAAATGAAAAATACCTGAGAAACATTTTTCCGGTTGCCAGAGTTGGTTTGGTTTTTTCGGAGAGATCCTTCAATTACGGGTCAGAATCATGGCAGAGAAGAACCGGTGATCATTCTACGGGAATGTATCATGCACTGCTGGAAGCCAGAATACCTTTTGAGATGATCAATGAAAGGCTGCTAGACCCGGATCACATTGCTCCTTACAAGCTACTGATACTGCCCAACATCGCACAGTTGTCAGACTCGCAGTGCAACATCCTTAAAAGATTCACAGAAAATGGCGGCAGTATCCTAGCCACTTTTGAAACCTCCCTTTATGACAGTGAAGGTAACAGAAGGCCCGATTTTGGTCTTGCTGATCTGTTTGGTGCATCTTTCGCAGGAGCTGTGGAAGGACCTATGCAGAATAGCTATCTGCGCCTGAGGCAGGATAAGGAGTCGGGTACTTTCCATCCTGTTTTATCCGGGCTTGAAGATGCCTTCAGGATCATAAATACCTCCTATCAGGTAAAAACCCGCCCTTTAATCCAGCTGCCTTCTCCCGTTACTATTATACCCTCATATCCTGACCTTCCAATGGAACATGTTTTTCCACGGATCACAGAGACAGATATACGCGGATTATATCTGAACGATACAGGAAAGGGCAGGATTGCATATTTCCCCGGTGATATCGACAGGATTTTCTGGCAGATAATGTCGGGTGATCATGGCCGGCTGCTTGAGAACACGATAAAATGGGCACTGAATGAAGAGCCGCTGATCGAAGTAAAGGGTCCGGGTGTAATTGACGTAACAGTCTGGAGACAGAGTAGCTCAATGACGGTCCATCTGGTAAATCTCACGAATCCGATGATGATGAAAGGGCCATTCCGGGAGTTTATACCGGTAGCAGCTGAAACTTCGATCAAACTACCCCGTGATTTAAGGGCAACAGACATCCGTCTCCTGGTAAGCGGACAGAAGGTACCTTACAGGATTGAAAACGGCAGGGCATATCTCAAAATCCCTGAGATTTATGATCATGAAATAATCGGAATAGATCTTGAATAAAAAGCCTTTCGGTTCAAAAACAGGATAATGCCATCAAAATACAAAGACCAATAACCACGATGTGTTTACCTGTCCGTAATCTTTTTCCATGAGAAGTCCCTTGCTTTTAGGTAAAGGGATATAAAAAGAGCTCCGAGGAAAAGATAAAGCGTTAGCCTGTCAATGGTCACGGCATTGAAACTGATCCCGGTAATCCGGTCGGCAAGATATTTGATATAAGATCCAGGAAGGTCTGTTTTGCCTAGTTTCTGAAGAATTCTGAAATGCCAGTCGGTGAGGGGGCAATATCCTGGGACGCCAACTATCATCCCAAGGAATAGCCACGACGCTCCCGTAAGTGCCAGAGTGACCAGGTTAAGCTTCCTTGTCTTTTTCCAGATCCATCCGGAAAGGTTGAAGATTATCAGGATTGTGTGAAATACTACAAAGAAGATATCAATTATTTTGTATATCAGCATGTTGTGATTTAATTCCTTAATCCGTGCATTTCAAATGCCATCTTAACTGAACCTTCCGGATAATAACGGCAGTGAATTTATCTTTTTAATACGGGTAATACTATCTTTCCAGGGTTCTTTTTGTTGTGATGAATGCGTATGGTTGCTTTCTGAAAGTCTGATTCCTTTGCCTCATAAATGTTTACAAATTTCTGGGGATTCCTGTCCACCAGCGGGAACCAGGAGCTTTGAATCTGCACCATGATACGATGACCTTTTTTAAAGGTATGTGCTACATCTCCCACATCGAATTTTACCTTTTCCACTTTCCCGGGAACGAATGGGGAAGGCTTTTCAAAGCTGTTGCGATACCTGCCCCTGAAAACTTCGCCGTGAACGAGCATTTCGTATCCACCCATAGGATATCTGATCTCCGGATCTTTTTCTGCATATATGTCTACCTTATTATAATAAAGATGATCGGGGAATACATCTATAAGCTTGACAACAAAGTCGGCATCAGTTGATGAGATGGAAACGGGCAGATCGGCAGTTACAACTCCTGTAAGGGTGATATCCTCCTCCAGGATATCCGTTTTAAATGAAAGGACATCAGGCCTTCGTCCGGCAAAGCGCTGGTCGTCGGTCATATATTCCCTGGTTCTTGAAAAATGGACATCTTCGGTATAGGGTACGGGTTTTGAGGGATCGCTGACATACTCGGAGAATGCGGACAATGATTCGGGCTGTTTCCAGTCAAGCCTGCCGGATGGCTGCAGATAAAGATCTTTGTTTTCAGTTGCGGCGGGAGGCCATGTGTCGAATCTTTTCCAGGCATTTTCACCAGTGATGAAAATTGTAGCTTCGGCGATATCCGGCTTTTTCCCCTTGCCCTTCAGGAAATAGTTGAAGAATGGTATTTCAATGTTCTGCTGATACCACAAAGAGGTGTTGCTTCCGAAATGAATGTTGCCGAGATGTGTTCCGTCACCCTGGGCCCATTGGACATGATACCACGGGCCCATTACAAGCTTGTTGAATTCCTTTCCCGGGTTGTTCCCCTCAGCTGCCTTATAGGCATTCCAGGCACCCCAGTTGTCTTCTGCATCAAAATGTCCTCCGACCCATAACATTGCCGGATTAAGTTTTTTCGTCGCATTCCTGGCATCCCTTGCTTTCCACCATTCGTCATAATCAGGATGTGCATAAAGTTCCTTCCAGAAACGCACACTGTCACCTGCAAGTTTTGCGAAAGCAGGCAAAGCTCCCGTTTCAAGATAGAACTTATAATTATCATGTACCGGAATATCGATGGTTTTCGGACCTCTTGAAACAGGTTTTGGCCGTGGCAGACCGAAACCGGCTCCCATGGCCGGGTAAAAGCTGAAAGCATCAAGGATGAAAAATGCTCCGTTGTGATGGAAATCGTCGCCAATGAACCAGTTGGTTACGGGAGCCTGGGGGCTTACTGCCACCAGGGCGGGGTGATTACTGGCAGCTGCCATCGTGGAATAAAAACCCGGATATGAAATTCCGAATACGCCAACCCTTCCATTATTATCAGGGATATTTTTTATAAGCCATTCTATTGCATCATAAGTATCACTCGCCTCATCAATGTCGCTGGTTGTCTTCTTATCAGGATTGAACGGCCTGATATCCACAAACTCACCTTCGCTCATCCATCTGCCGCGGACATCCTGTTTCACCATGATATATCCTTCCATAAGATAATATTTCATGTAACTGTTCCAGAAGTCCCTCCATTTGCCTTCACCATAAGGAGCACACGAATAAGGCGACCGTTCCATAAGTATAGGATGATCTTCCGATGTGTCTTTGGGCATGTATATTGAAGTGAACAGTTTAACTCCGTCCCGCATGGGGATCATTCTTTCGATTTTGGTGTAGTTGTTTACAATCCATATGCTGTCGGTGTTCTGTGCATACAGACTTAATATGAATGCACATAAAAGAGTTGAAAGGAGCAGTTTTTTCATACTCGGACTAAATGTAATTTTTAAACTTATTATTTAAAGATATTTGAAATGCTGTAATTTTAATTTTACAGAAAATTATGAATTTGGTGACCAAGAAAAAAATTATCCTGGACTTTTTGACAATAATACTGATTACTTTTTTTAATCTTTAATAAGTTCAATATTCCTGACTTATGCCACAAACAGGTAAAATACTGATAATTGCAGGGATAATTCTGATCATCGCAGGGGTTATTCTTTATTTTCTGGGTGATAAGACCGGATGGCTGGGCCATTTGCCGGGTGATATCAGGATTGAAAAGGAGAATGTCAGATTTTATTTCCCCATCACCACCATGATCATCATCAGCATTGTCTTGTCACTGTTACTATGGTTAATCAGGAAGATCTTTTAATTACACACTCCTGATGCGCCAGAGACTGACTCTGGCAGTTATATATTCTTCCCTGCCTGCAGGAAGCTCACTTCCGGGCCTGGCGGACATTAACCCATTAAAGTATGAGATCACTGTTGTGATTTTTACAGATGGCAACAACAAACACTCCTCCACCTCTTACAGACTGGCTTATTATATCCAGGCCGGCTTTTGATGCAAAGAAATGCAAACCGCCAGAGCTAATGTATTTCCTGAAATTTCTGTAATGATCGCCTCCGGCGAGCCACTCTATCGCCCATGCCAGGTTTCGTCCCCAGCCTGAACGCATATGGTGACTGTAGTCGCCTATTATTATCCGGGAGGCTTTTCTCCTCAATTCCGACAGGATGGCTATCGCCTGAACGGGATCAAACTGATGAACAGCCATGGTGATAACTGCCACATCAAATTGCAGGTCAGGGTAACACGAAAGGTCTGAGGCGTTGCGAACCTCGAATTTGGTATTTTCCGCACCATTTTTCACAGCTGTCAGGGCTGCAGCGGCTATATTTTCCTCAGAAAGGTCGATGGCGGTTACATGTGCCGCTTTTGATGCCATGGCTATGGCAAGAGCGCCGGTTCCGCAGGCAATCTCAAGAATCCTGTCCTCCGGGCTGATGCAGAGAAGTACCTCGCGGCGAAGGCCGGATAATAAAGGATCAATAAATTTACGGTACAGAAAGACTTTCAGTGAAAACTTCATTCTTTATCGCTTCAGGCATGCTAAATTACGATAATTTTCCCTTCATTGAATCCCTCCTGCTCATGGTAGGAAACATAGCCAAGCTGATTCGTAACCAGTCTGGTTTTGCCGATAGTGAAGTCCTTTTTGTTTGAGTGGTGATGACCAAATATCCAGTAGGCCGGCTGACTGGCCAGTATCAGATCAGACAGCTCGGCTGCAAATGCTTCATTTAAAGGATCGCCACGATATTCCTCCGGATAATTGATGAAAGTTGGCATATGGTGGGAGGCGACTATGACAGGACCTTTTTTTTCTGACTTTAACTCATTCCTCAGGAATGTAAGGCATCTGTCATGCATATTATTGTAATGATCAATATTATAAAGCTTTCCTCTGTTTCTTATGACCTGGAAATCAGAATACCTGATCTGTATTTCAAGACGATGTTCGGGACTGATCCTTGTCCAGAGAGTTGAAAACACAAAATTTACTTTTCCCTTGCGCACCATCGTATTGTTAACGATGGACACGTTTTTCCTTATATTCTCTTTTAAGGATCCGCTTCTCTTTGAAATATCGGAATGATAATATTCATGATTCCCGGGCACCCAGAATGTTGCTTCAAAACGATCGGACAGGTAGTCGAAAAAATCAGAATGCTCGTTAATCAGCCTGAAAGGCAGTATATCGCCTGCCAGGATCATGACGTCACCTCTTGGCTTGATAGGTCTTTTTTTCAGGAATTCCTTATTTTCAGGAAATTCCAGATGCAGATCGGAGGCATACTGGACTATCATCACTTGCAGGTTTGGGGTTCTTGTTATTTGATCGCTGTTATGTATCAGGCAGCCGTTCTTAAACAAGGTCACATGCTTCCGGGGGCATCCAATAGGCATCTTTCCCATCCCACTTGATGTTGCAGCCTATCGGATTTGTCATACGTACTGACACGGGGCTGCCTGAAACAAGTTCTTCCAGAGCCCTTTCAAGATCATTAACCGTCATTCGCGAGGTATCGCGAGGTGAGTCTACACCCCTGCCGGTATAAACAAGTTTCCTTTCTTCATCGAATACAAAAAAATGGGGAGTACGAAGTGCGCCGTATGCTTTTGCTACGGACTGGTCCTTGTCGTACAGGTAAACCCAGGGGAATCCGTGCCTCTCCATTCTCCTCACCATATTGGGAAAACTGTCTTCTGCATACGTGTTCTCACTGTTCGAATTTATTCCTGCGAATACGACACCTTTCTCCGTATACTTCTCTGCCGTTGATCGGGTTACCTCATCCGACCCTATCACATAGGGGCAATGGTTACAGGTGAAAAAAACAACAAGGTACCGGTATTTGCTGAAGTCGGAAAGTTTGTAGTACCTGCCGTCAGTAGCCGGAAGGTTGAAATCGACAGCTTTACTGCCGGGTTGAAGTGTATATGCCATGGCAACTTATTTTTATGCTAAAGTAAATAATTAATAATGATTGTTCATCGACAATTTTCCTGATTGCATTTCCGGATCAGGTTCCCAGCTGAAAGATCCCTTCTTTAGTGGAAGTTTAAAAGCATTTTGATATTATCTTAAATTTGTCAATAGCATGGTGTATTTTTGTAAACAAGTTAATGTCCTAAAGTACCAGGGAAAATGGATCTTTCAATTTTAAAGGATATTGTTATAATTTTTGCACTGTCGACAATGGTGAACCTGATCTTCACAAGGATCAGGATCCCTACCATCGTCGGTTATCTTATCACCGGGGTGATTGCCGGTCCATATATGCTGTCGCTTGTCAATGCACGGCATGAAATAGAGCTTCTTGCTGAGGTAGGGGTAGTATTGCTGCTATTCACCATCGGAATGGAATTCTCGCTGAAGCATTTACTCAAGATCAGAAGAATAGTTTTTTTCGGGGGATTTATTCAGGTATTGATGACTGCCTCTGCATTTATCATTATCTCACACTTTTACGGACTAACCTGGAGGGGAGCTGTGTTTATCGGCTTTCTGGCGGCACTCAGCAGCTCGGCACTGGTACTTAAACTTCTTCAGGAAAGATCTGAACTAACCTCAAATTATGGCCGGACTGTCCTTGGAATACTTATTTTCCAGGATCTCCTGCTTGCTCCGCTGTTATTGTTCAGTGATGTTCTGGCAAATGCGAATCTGAATATTCCCAGGGAACTGATCATCCTGACAATAAAGGTGATTATCATTGTTGCGTTCGTGTATGCCGGCAACAAATGGATCTTCCCGCGTCTGTTGTCATTGATCGCCCTTACCAAAAACCAGGAGCTGTTCATGATGAGCATCTTCCTGATATGTTTTGCAATCGCCCTGCTGACTTCCAGGCTGGGAATGTCTCTTGCATTTGGTGCCTTTCTGGCCGGACTTATGATCTCGGAATCAGAATACAGTTACAATGCCTTTGGAAATTTCCAGCCGGTAAAGGATGTTTTTGCCAGCTTCTTTTTTGTTTCCATAGGCATGCTCCTCGATCTCTCCTTTGTCGTGGAGAACTATCAGCTCGTGATTCTGAGCGTGATCATGGTAATTGTGGTAAAATTCATTCTCGGGGCCGGAACGGGATTCCTTCTGGGTCATACATTTCAGGGGACCGTGCTGATCGGAATAGCCCTGAGCCAGGTGGGAGAGTTCTCATTTATCCTGGCAAAGATAGGATTTGACAAATCGATCCTTCCCGATTTTTACTATCACCTTTTTCTGGCAGTGGCTGTGATCTCGATAGCTATTACTCCATTCCTGATGTACCTTAGCACTTTTCTGACAAAGACTCTCCTGAGGCTGCCATTGCCGGAATTCCTGGTAAAAGGATTGTTTCCCCTGAAGGAAATAGAAATGCCTGATTTTAAGAATCATCTTGTGATTATCGGCAAAGATGCGAGTGCCCTGAAGCTTTCTGAAATGGCAAGCTTTAACTCCATCCGGCATATATCAATAATCTTTGATCCTGCAATAGTTAGGGAAAAGATCAACAATGGAGATCTCGTTGTCTATGGCGATGCTGTAAATGAGCCTATACTGAAGAAAGCCCATGTCGATACTGCCGACGTGGTTGTTGTTTCTGTCGGAAGCATTATACCGTCGATGGCAATAATTGAAAAGGTCAGACTATTAAACAGGAACGCTTATATTCTTGCAAGGTCAACCCTGATCAGAAACGTTGAACATCTTTATAAAGTCGGGGCCGACCAGGTATTGCCGGAGAAGCTGGAAATTGCAATAGACCTTCTTAACAGGATCCTTATCAGGAGATTGGTACCGCAAAGGGAGGTCAACCGGATAATAACCCATATCAGGAATATGAGCCTGGGTGATTTTACAAAGAAGGATATGGTTCACCAGCCCTCCATCCTCGATGAGTTTTCCAGGATCAACATTGCGGCAGTGACTGTTGAGGACAGTTCCGAGGTGGACGGCAGATCGCTGATAGACATTGATCTCCGGAAAAAGACCGGAGTAACCCTTCTGGCAATAAGGAGAGGCACGGACATTATTGAACACCCCGTGCCTGAGACAGTTTTTCACAGCAGCGATATTGCCTATTTCCTTGGCGATCCCGAGCAGATCAATTTTGCATCTGAGCTTCTGCACAGAAAAAATTAGCGGGACGGCTCTATTCACGCCATTTTGACCTGTCGGGAGGCTGTGGAACAACCACTTTTTTTACAGGTTTATCCTTCAGTTCCTGCAACAGGACTTCGACTGCCTTTTCGACACAGGGATCTATCCCTTTGGCAAGCTGTTCGGGGCGGTCCACCACTTCGATGTCGGGAGAAACACCTTCACCCTCGATGATCCATCCTTCATCCCTGTCGAAGATGCCAAACCTCGGAACTGAAACATAACCGCCATCCACGAGCCTTGCATTGCCTGAGATCCCTACCAGTCCGCCCCATGTGCGGGTTCCGATAAGCTTTCCGAGTCCAAGCTTTCTGAAGAAATAGGGGAAAGCATCTCCTCCTGATGATGAGTATCCGTTTACAAGCATGACTTTGGGTCCGTCGTGGGCCACGGCAGGTGACTTGCTGGGCATAAGGCCGTGTTTATGCCAGTATACGAGGGTATGACGATCCAGCAGGTCGGCCATACGGTCGGGAATAAAACCGCCACCGTTGTAACGGTCATCGATTATCAGGGCTTCCTTGTCGAAGTAGGTGTACATGCCATGGAAAAGCTCCCTGTTGCCTTCGAATGATGTATTGGGAACATGGATATAGCCGATCCTGCCTCCTGAAAGCCTGTCAACCATCGCCCTCCTTTCATTCACCCAGTTGAAATACATGAGTTCAAGCTCGCTTGTCACAGGTTTCAGGACAGAAACTCGGGCACCTGCAGCTGCAGGTTTGCCGTTAACCTTTATCTCAATCGATTTCCCTCCTTTATTTTCAAGAAAAACATACGGATTTTCCGAGGTGGTGATCTCTTTACCGTCAATCGCTATCAGGTAATCTCCTTCCTTTACGTCGACACCCTGTTCTGTCATGGGAGACCGGCGTTCGGGATTCCAGTTCTCGCCGCTGTAGATCTTTGTTATCCGGTAACGGCCGGCTGCCGCATCGGGCGTAAGTTCAGCACCGAGGAGGCCGTTCTCTATCCTTTTGACACTCTCAAAGTCACCCCAGTCAACATAAGAGTGACCGGTGTTGCTTTCGGCAACAATCTCATTAAGTATGTAATCAAGGTCAGCCCTGTGTCCCACATAGGGCAGCAGAACGCTGTATCGTTTCTTCATTTCGGTCCAGTCAACACCATGAAGATTTCCCACATAGAAATAGTCGCGGAAAATACGCCAGGCATCGGTGTATATCTGATTCCATTCCTTTCGAGGATCTATTTTCATTTCCATCCCTTCAAGGTTTATTTTGCCTGCACCCGCTTTCTGACCCGGGGCAAGCTTGATTATTCCGAAGTCGCTGCCCGAGCGGTATATGGCCATCTTGCCGTCTGCAGTAAGGGAAGCGGTCATAACCTTGTCGAGTATCTCCTCATTTTTTTCATCCTTGAGGTTGAATTTCATCAGCTTGCCGTTATTGATGAAAACAAGGCCGTCGTCAGCTGCACCAACTATCCTGTAATCATCTGATTCTCCCGGCAGCATTGTGATCCTTTCCCTGATCCCTTCAAAATCAAATTCGACCCTTACATCTTTCTTGACGGCAGATGCAGTATCAGAGCCTGCCGTTTTGCTTTTTGCCGTTTTGGGACCGGCAGCAGGCGCTGCGGCTTTTTCATCCTGCTTAACAGGTTCGGTGTCGTTCTTATCCTTGAATATTTTGGGGCTTTTCTTCGACAGTGGAATGGCGTAAAGTCTTGTTGCCCTGTTGTATATATAGTCGAAGTCAAAATCTGAGAATGAAAGATTGAAATCGCGGTTGGATGCAAAGAATATATAATTTCCGCAACGGCTGAAAACCGGGCTGTCATCGGTGAATGTCCCATCGGTGACCTGCTGTTTCTTACCTGTAGCGATCTCATATACCCAGATGGCTGACTTTTCGTTTGAACCTTCCTTCTGATAGGTTATCCAGCGGGAGTCTGGTGAAAAGTTGTAGCTCCTGAGTTCATTGACTGAGGCATTGTCAACCTCGGTGATCTTTCCAGTAGCAGCTTCAATAAGCTTCAGCTTCAGGGTTCTGTCGGAGAAGATCAGATAACGGCTGTCGGGCGACCACAATGGCTGGTATTTCCAGGCCGATGAATTGAATGTCAGCTGCCGCGGTACGGCCTCCTTTTTATTTTCAAGCAGGAAAAGCTCATATTCTCCGGTCTGATCGGAGTAGTAGGAAATATACCTGGCATCGGGTGACCATGCAGGATAGATCTCCCTTATTCCCTGGGTCTGTGTGAGATTTTCGGTGATCCCGTTTTCCGCAGGTACCGAGAAGATATCCCCTCTCGCATCGAAAAGAGCGCGTTTACCAGTTGGTGATACTGCAAAACTATGGATATTCTCGCGGACATTCTTATAATAGGGGACAAGGTTGGGATTGTCATAGCTTATGCTGACGGATACCTTTTCTGACTGCCCTGTACTAAGGTTAAGTTTATAAATGAATCCCCCGTTTTCATACACGAGCTGATCACCGTTCCCTGAAGGCCACATTACATCAAATTCAGAATGCCTGGTAACCTGCTGGGTTTCTTTTGTTGTCGTATTGTATTTCCAGATGTTGAGCCTGAGGTCACGGTCGGAGGCGAAGAAAATATTATCGCCGGCCCAGGTCGGAAGCTGGTCGGTACCATCAAAATCGGTAATCTGTTCGGAAGTATTATTCTTCAGATCATATATCCAGAGATCGCTGGCTCTTCCTCCTTTGTATCTTTTCCAGTTCCGGAACTCACGATCGACAGGAGTAAATACAAGTTTTGAACCGTCGGGAGACAAGACTCCGAATCCTCCGTTCACGATCTGCAAAGGTTTTTCGAGGCCGCCGTCGATGCTGACAAGGAAATATTTCCCGTTCCTGTCACCAAACTGGGTCCTGTTTGCCCTGATGAGTATTTGTCTGCTGTCGGAAGTCCAGTCGAGAATGGCATTGTCCCATCCGCCCCTGGGAGGCATATTTCCAACGGGATTGTACCAGGTAAGCTGTCGTGGCGACCCTCCTTCTGCAGGAATTATGAATACCTGCCTTGTACCCGAATATTCACCTGAGAAAGCTATCCATCTGCCGTCAGGAGAAATTTTCGGAAAAAGTTCCATTCCCAGATGGGATGTCAGACGGCGGGCTTCTCCGCCTTTGGAATCTACGGTCCAGATATCTCCGGCATAAACAAAGGCGATTACATTTTTATTTATATCGGGAAACCTCATAAGCCGGGCTTCCTCAGCTGCTGAAATCCCCGATAAAAACATCAGGCTGGCAAAAATCAGCAAAATCATCTTATTTGTTCTTTTCATGGCTGTTTATATTAATTGTGTTTTTGTTGAAGGGGCAAACCCATGAGTGTCCGGGGCCGTCAGCCGGCATTTAAAACATTCATGTTGCCCCTGATCTGAAAAATCAGATTCCAAAATTACAATTTTTGTCTGTCAATTTTGATCTGAAGGGTTCTTTTAATGTTTGTCATTGCAGCTCACTAAGGCTTACGGTTGAATGTTTTCGTGTTAAAAGGTGTATGATAGTCCAGGCTGTGAGGTATGTGAGCCCGCAGATCGTGAAAAGCAGGTTATAGCCGCCTGTAAGATTCCCGGCAGCCTTGTAGGTGTCGAGCAGATATCCAACGAGGATGGGAAAGAGAATACCTCCTACTGCTCCGGCCATCCCTGCAATTCCGACCACAGAGCTTACTGCTTCGGTGGGGAACATATCTGATGCTATTGTAAAAACATTTGTGGCCCATGCCTGATGTACTGCCACTGCCAGGCTGATTATAGCCACAGCCATCCATGCGGCTGTTGTGTATTGTGCAAGCAGAATCGACAGTTCCAGAACCGCAAAGACGAAGAGGGCGCTCTTCCTGGCTTTCATTACCGGCCATCCCTTTTTTATCAGGGCTGATGATATGTATCCTCCCAGGATGCTTCCGATGGTGGTGGCGGTGTAAATGATTATAAGTTCGAGGCTTGGCCTTTTCAGATCAAGCTCATACGCTGATGAGAAATATGAAGGCAGCCAGAAAAGGAAAAACCAGAATATGGGATCGATGAGCCCTTTCCCGGTTATCAGGGCCCACGTCTGGGGAAAGGAAAACAGCTTGTACCATTTCAGCCCTGCCTTAGGTTTTTCTTCATTGGCTTGTCCGTTTGTGATATAATTAAGTTCCTCTGAAGAAAGTCGTTTCTGCCTGGCGGGGATATCATAAAATATCAGCCAGATGATGAGCCATACAAAGCCTAATGCTCCGGTGATCCAGAAAACCTCATGCCATGAAAAATGTCTTAATATCCATGGTACGATGAAAAGGGCCATAACCACGCCCACGGCAGTTCCTGAATTGAAGATGCCTGTGGCAAGTCCTCTTTCTTTTTTTGGGAACCATTCTGCAATTGATTTTACACCTGCAGGGAAATTTCCCGACTCCCCGAATCCAAGGGCAAATCTTGCCAGTCCGAACTGGAGGGCGCTTCTTGCGAGAGCATGCAGCATGCCTGCAATACTCCAGAGACTTATGATCACGGCGTATCCAAGCCTTGTACCGATCTTGTCAATGAACCTGCCTATTACCAGCAAGCCAATAGCGTAAGCGGCTGTAAATGCCATGACTATATGTGCAAAATCGGTTTCTGACCAGTTGAACTCAACCTCGAGGATGGGCTTGAGCAATCCGATGATCTGACGGTCTATATAATTTATTGTTGTTGCCAAAAACAATAAAGCAACTATTATCCAGCGATAATTTCTGATCTTGAACTCTGACATTGAAAAGAAAATATTTTGTTAATACTACCAGTCAACCACTGAACCGTCATCAGGATCATACCTTACGTTGTAAGGCGAAGGTTCTCCAACCTGTGAAAGAAGTTTTTCTTCATCAATTGTTATACCAAGTCCCGGATCGGTAAGCAATGGTCTGTGGCCGTCTTTTATTGGAGGCATTGGTTTGGCCAGCAGGTCTGAGTACTCGTTATCGCCTCTTTCCTGGATCAGGAAATTGGGTATGCATGCAGCCACCTGATAACTGGCGGCAAGGGAACAGGGGCCCTGGGGATTATGTGGTGCAATCGGGGTATAGTATGCCTCAGCCATTCCCGCTATTATTCTCATTTCGGTTATACCTCCGGCATAGCATACATCAGGCTGAAGAATGGTGGCGGCACGTTTTTCAAGTATTTCCCTGAATCCCCACTTAGTAAAAATACGCTCACCGGTTGCTATAGGGATATGTGTTTTTCTGGCAAGTTCTGCCATTACATCCACGTTGAGTGCCTGAACAATCTCTTCATAAAACCATGGATTGTATGGTTCCAGAGCTTTCATCAGCAGAAGGGCGGTAGGCGGCTGAACAGCTCCGTGAAAGTCGACTCCGATATCCACACCATTACCTACTTTATCACGAAGTGCCCTGAATCTCTCAGTTACTTCATCTACAAACTTCTGTCCTTCTATATATTTTATGGCTTGCCTCATTCCACCGGTCGGCCCAACCTTTATTGCACTGATACCTTTTTCGGGGTCAAGAGTACCGTAAACCCTTATCCTGTCACGCGTAGGCCCACCCAGGAGCTTATATACAGGAACTCCGAATGCTTTCCCTGTGATATCCCAAAGTGCCTGGTCGATACCGCTGAGGATCGCCGTTTTTATCGGGCCTCCGCGATAGAATGATCCCCGATGAATGGCCTGCCAGTGATGAGCGACCCTAAGTGGATCTTTGCCAATAAGGTAATTGCCCACCTCAAGAGCTCCTGCAGCACAGGCTTTGGCATCATCCTTAAGCATCTCACCCCATCCGGTTATGCCTGCATCGGTAGATATTTTGACAAATACCCAGGTGTTTTTCAGAACAAAAGTTTCAATTTTTGTCACCTTGATATTATCTTTGGGTCCGATCATGGCAGCGTCGCTTCCTGGAGCTGTCTCATTTTCTGATTCCATGCTTCCCGATGCCTGTACATAAGGAGCAGTGCCGCCGGCAAGAGCTGTTGCTGCCACAACCTGCCCGGAGGTCTTGAAAAAGTCGCGCCTCGACCTCAGGGACCCGGATTTTTTTTCTTCAGAGTTGTTTTCCATAGGATTAGAATTACAAATAATGATACTGGTAAAATTAAAAGGATATTTTAATTTTAAATGAAAAATACCCTAATGAAACCTCCATGTATTAGCATACACAAACACAATGGTATAATAATCATCTACATGGAGGTTCCATCATACCTTTAAAATTAATTATTATATGATGAAAAAAATGAACAATCCTGGAAATAGTGTACACACACTTATTTTGATCATCTTCCTGTTCACGATGACTTTGTCTTTGCAATCCCAGAATGCGGTTCATCCAGGGGAGTTCGTTGTCGAACCTGCTACTCTGACAAGCCTTGGATTTGAGTGGCACATAACAGGTGATGATAACCGGGATGCGAAAGTTAACACCGAATACCGTGTTGCCGGGGAGAAACGGTGGACCGCGGCATTGCCGCTTCTAAGGATAGGTGGCGAGATAGTCGGACGCGAAACGGAACATCTTGAATACAGGGTACCGCAGATGTTTGCCGGAAGCATTATGGACCTGTTGCCTGATACCGGATATGAATGCCGTTTCACAATGGAAGACAATGACGGGAAAATCAGGGAGGTTAAAACCATAAAGGCCAGGACGCGTTCCGAACCAAAAGCATACTCCGGTGGGAGAGTCCTCCATGTTTATCCTGCAAAGTGGAAGGGTGAGAAAAAGGAGCCTTCATTTACCTCTCTGCAGGGAGCTTATTATGGTTCCGGTACAGGAGACTGGTCAGTGGTAAGGGAGAGAACCATCAACCCGGGCGACATCATAGAAGTCCATGCCGGACTTTATGAGGCTGATCGCTTTGACTACATAAATCCGGAGGGAGTTCCGTTTTATGGCACATATTCTCTTACTGTCAGGGGATCGGAGGACAAACCGGTCGTTATTCGTGCGGCAGGCGACGGAGAAGTAATCTTTGACGGTGCGGGGGCTCATGTACTCTTTGACGTTTCGGTTACTGAAAACCATATTTTTGAAGGACTGACAATCCGCAATGCCGATATCGCATTTTATGCCGGCAGCAAAAACATAAACGGGGCCGTAAACCTTACAATAAGGAACTGCAGGATGGAAAATGTTGGAGAAGGAATCATTACCGAGTATGCAGGTTCAAGGAACTTTTATATTGCCGACAATGTCATTATCGGGCGCGATGACCGTTACCGGCTGCTTGGATGGGCCAATCCCGGAAATATTTATGGTGTTAACAAGATGTACAGCTATATCGGAATTAAAATATGCGGATCAGGTCATACCGTATGTCACAACGCAATTGCCTTCTTTCACGACGGTATAGCAGTATCGACCTACGGTACGCCTGAACCGCAACAGAATTTAAGGTCGGTTGCGATAGATATTTACAACAATGATCTTCATCTGATGGCTGATGATTTTATTGAAGCCGATGGAGGAGTTCATAATATCAGGGTTATGCGTAACCGCTGCATAAATGCTGCACAATGCGGACTGAGTGCCCAGCCTGTCTTTGGCGGCCCTGCTTATTTCATCAGGAATCTTGTTTACCATGTGCCGGTGGGCATCGCTTTGAAATTCATGGCAAAGCCTGCAGGATTGTATGTCCTTCATAATACTTTCATTGCAGAAAATGCCAATTCCCAGATCTTTTCAAATGCCCATTTCAGGAATAACCTTTTTATGGGAACAGGTGTCCGGGGAAGGCCGGTTGCAGTGTTCCCGTTTGCAACAAGCTATTCAACATCAGACTTCAACGGATATCACCCTAATCCCGGTGAGAACAGTTTCAGATGGGTTGCTCCATCCGCCGGAAACTTAACGGATTTTTCGATCACCATATCGAAGGAAGGAAAGAGCTTCAGCGACCTGAAGAGCCTTTCAGAAAATACCGGCCTTGAGAGGAACGGAATTGAAACAGACTATGATGTTTTTAATAACCTTCAGCCTCCGGATCCGCTTCAGCCTGGCCTGGTATATCATGCAGTGGACCTTGATTTCAGCCTTAAATCAGGATCTGCAGCAGTCGATGCAGGTTCAGTATTGCCAAATATAAATGACGGTTTTTCAGGAAAAGCCCCTGACCTGGGTGCACTGGAATCAGGTAAAACCGAACCTGTCTACGGACCAAGAGGGAATATCAGGAACAGGCCATTTTACCGGTAATGAATGAGTTATACGATTAAAAAATAATTGTCGTGTCCGGGAACGATAATATCTGAAATCATGTTTATTTTTTCCATGGTAATTCTGGATTGTTCCATATCGGTGACGTTATAATACATACGCCTCTCTTTCCAGTAATCTCTGGTTGCCACAGCATCGCCTGCAATAAAAACCGAAAATCCCTCACAATCGAAGCGAAGGCTGTAATGAGCATGGGTATGGCCGGGGGAATGGATTACATCAATAGTCCCCAGGAGGCGTGTATCGGCCGGTTCAAATCTTTTGGGATAAAGCCCGGATTCATTAAGGGCTTTGGCAACTTCCGGCCCTGCAATCCACCTTGCATTCATGAAATGTTTGATACCATAAAGGTGATCATCATGGGTGTGGGTCACAAACACTGCATCTATTTCCCCGATGGCAAGACCTGTTCTCCGGTCGAGTTCAGCAGCCATTGCACTTTCATCTTTAAGTGAAGGATCCACCACTAAATGAAAATCTTTTCCGGAAACAACAGTGCATGTGCATATCGCGCTCCGGTGTGGCTTCTCATCACTTTCCCCCCAGTACCTGTTCCTTGAGAGATTGCCTATGGTAATTATATCCCAACGAATGATACCGGAATCAGGATTCCCTTTAAGTCTTATTGTTTTGCTGATATCCTGATTGATTTCAGCGGGGTCGGGTAGTTCTATACCACTAAGATCCAGGCTTCCAAGGGCAAAAGCACCTCCAAGAGTACCTATGAACCGGCGGCGTTCAATTTTTTTCACGTCATCATATTTTCAAGGTTAATCTGTTCTTTTCCCGTAAGAGGCTTCATGTCACGGGCTGCGGTCAGATTTATCTCCAGTTCTTTCAGCGATTTCATCCCGATAACGGCGCAGGACACCTGAAGTCCGAGCACATACCTTACGAGGGTGGCAGCATCTGTCTGCCGTGTGGTTTCGTCCCAATACCAGTTGCCATTCACATTTACAGGGGGATTCCCTGCTGCAAGTGCCCCGCCACCACCTCCCATAACCTTCATGGCAATGATCCCCATGTTTTTACTTTTAGCATTATGAAGAACTGATTCCCTGAAAAGTTTACGCCGTGCAACTGGATTGAAAGTTGTAAGTATGGTGTCAAATTCATACATATCGATAGCGCGGTTCATTGCTTCGGCTGATTCATGTCCTGTAACACCAATGAATCTGATAACTTTTTCATCACGAAGTTTTTGGAATGCTTTCATAACTCCGTCAGGATTCCCCCAGAGCGTTATATCTTCCTTCTCTGTCACGCTGTGCAGCTGGTAAAGGTCGATATGATCTGTCTGCAGGCGCTTCAGACTGCCTTCAATATCCCTCATGGCACCGTCATATGTCCTTTGCAGGGTCTTTGAGGTAAGAAATACCTCATTTCTTCTCGTTGCCAGAACCTCTCCGTAATTAAGTTCCGACTGCCCGTTGGAGTAAGATGCTGCAGTATCAAAGTATGTTATTCCCGAATCCAGGGCAGCTATTGCCAGTTCGGCGGGATGGAATTCCTTTGTGGGTTTCATCCCCATGCCGGCAACACCTCCGATTGCAAGTACCGGTACCTCTACTCCGGTCCTGCCAAGTATTCTCTTCGGAATTCTGGATTGCCTGACGGCCGGGACAGTTCCCTTAGCTTCCTTCAAACCCAAGGATAAACCTGCTGATCCAGCAACTGATATTGTTGCAAGAGTCCCCATAAACTCACGCCTGTTCATAGTAATGGAAATTTAATGATCTCTAATTTAAGTCAATTAACCGGATAAATGAACAGCCGGATCAGGATTATAACCAATGCACCGTATATTTGTAAACCCGGCTTAATTTCATGTTTGTAATTCAATGGGCAACAATTATTTCAATTTCAAGCAGTTCACGGTTAATCAGGGACGATCGGCCTTTAAAGTGGGTACCGATGGTGTCTTGCTTGGTGCAAGCGCAGATGTTAAGGGCAAAAAAAGGATTCTTGATGTCGGAACAGGAACCGGACTGATCGCTTTAATGCTTGCCCAGAGATGCGATGCTGAAATCGTTGCAATTGAACCTGATGAAGAGTCATTTAAACAGGCGTCGGAAAATGTTCTGAAAAGCAGGTGGGCAGAAAGGATCAGGGTGATAAACTGCAGCCTGCAGGATTATCAGGATTCAGGAGAAACATTCGATCTTATTGTTTCAAATCCTCCTTATTTCATCGATTCATTGAAAAATCCTGATCCTGCCAGGGCTAAAACAAGGCATAACCTTACGCTTGCACATTCGGATATTTTAACCGGAACCAGCCGATTGCTCCGGGATTACGGGATCCTTCAGCTGATAATGCCATATACCGAAGGGACCGTTTTTATGGCAGAGGCGGTCAGTTATGATTTTTTTTGCAGCCATATACTTAAGATCAGGCCCACGCCAACCTCAGGAATAAGAAGGCTTATCCTGACAATGATCAGGGAGAGGAAGAAAGCCACGGAACAATTCCTTACCATTGAAACCGGGAAGAGACACTATTTTACAGAAGAATATAAAAATCTTACAAGGGATTTCTACCTTAAGTTTTAGAATATTGACAATTATTCAGTATGCAGCATTTAAAACACAGATAATCATCTATTTAGCTTTGTGGATCTTTGTGTATCCTCCATGGATCTTTGTGTAACCTTAAAATATCATCAGCTCGCTTTCGGGAAGACCGTATTCCTCTTTCATTTCAATGCCAAGGGTCCTTAATTCCTCCAGCAAAGGATTGTAAATCTGAGGTATAACAGGCCTGTGCACTCCTGAAAGAGTTAATTTGTTCTCCAGTATAAGCCTTGCTGCAATGGCGGCAGGCAATGCAACTGTTCTTGCTATGGCTGTATTTGCTGAGGGTGAACCGAAATCGAGCATTGAGGATTTTATCACCTCCCTGTGGCCGGAAGGATAACCGGCAAGAAATATATGCTGCATAGCAACCATATCGCGGTCATTGTCACCCAGAGTCATCAACTCTATCATTCTGCCGGCCGTCACTTCCATGGGGCTTATTTCCTCATTATTCATTATTTCGCTACTGAAGAATCCCAGAAATTCCAAAGCTTTGAAAGGGGCAGAATCAACTTTGATCCCCAGTTTTGTCTTTATGTATGTTGAAAGATCAGCGGTTCCTGTACCGGCTGTTTCTGCAAAAAACTCAGCATATGACTTACCCTTGCAGGATATTACTTTATCATCAAGCATATTAAGCCTTTTCATAACGTCGAGGATTTCACACCAGCCCCTGTATCTGAATGTGCCTCTGTACATTGTACTGACCTCAGGAATACCATAAATGTCAATATAACTTATTGAATCCCTGTTCGGATAAACCTCCAGTTCTCCTATTCCCGGAAAATTGCAGGCGAACCGGTCCCTGAACAGATCCTCCGGATCAATGTATATTTTCTGTTTGTCCTTAAGGTAGAGGGCACTGTTTCGGCTTGCAAGGATCACTCCCGTAGGACTCCAGGAGAACTTATATTTAAAAGGGTTGCCGGCGGCTTCAGGTGCCGGAAGGGCTCCGCAGAGAGAGAAGAATTTTTCGATGCTTCCGCCATTGTCATGGACCTCATTTATGATCTTCATGGCCGACATGTGGTCAATACCCGGATCCAGGCCGGTCTCATTCAGCAGCAATACCCCCTTTTCCCTTGCCTCTCCGTCAAGAGCCATCATGTCAGGCTGAACATAGGAAGTAGTAACCAGAGGCCTTCCGCTGCCGATACACAATTTTGCCACCTCCGTATGGTACCTGAAAGGCAGGAGGGAAACGGTAACATCATGTTCGGAAATCAGCCTGGAAAGTGTCAGGGGGTCATCCATAGACCAATCAACAGATTTCCCAAGTGGATCGACACCGATCATTTCATCAGCCCTTTCCTTCACAGGCGATGCCACCAGTAAGGCAATCCTCTTTTCAAGCAGGTATTCGATAAGAGGCTTTGATACAAGCCCGGCACCCAGGATAAGAACCTTTTTCATTTCAGGATATAATATAAAACTTTTCCAATGTAATTATTGCAGATCATATAAACCATGATTTTTATGTGAATCTGCGCGTCTCAGCATCCTTGCATCGGCTCCCGGGAGAGGCTGTTATTATTATTTTTCACCAAAGCGGTTTGAAAGTTCACAAGATGGTTCAAAGCGCAAAAGTGACCGGGATATACTCTTCAGTTCCTGCTGTGCTGAAAAAATAAATTATCTTTGTTTATCATCATTGATATTAATTGTCCCTGCTTTAAATGCTCAATCCTGAAAAACAGAAGTATGTTGAAACACCGCTGATGAAGCAGTATTACAACGTCAAAGCGAAACATCCTGACGCAGTACTCCTTTTCAGGGTAGGTGATTTTTATGAGACATTCGGAGAAGATGCGATAAAAGCTTCGGAGATACTTGGTATAACCCTGACCAGAAGGGCAAATGGATCTGCGTCTTTTGTCGAACTCGCTGGATTTCCATATCATGCACTTGATACCTATCTGCCGAGACTTGTCAGGGCAGGACAAAGGGTTGCCATCTGTGAGCAGCTGGAAGATCCGAAGCTGGCAAAAAAGATAGTAAAGCGGGGTATAACAGAGCTTGTAACGCCTGGCGTCTCGCTAAATGAGAATGTCCTTAATCACAAGGAGAATAACTTCCTTGCCGCGGTTCATATTGACAGGAAAACTGCAGGCGTTGCGTTTCTGGATATTTCTACCGGAGAGTTCCTTGCCTCGGAAGGTACTATGGAATATATAGATCAGATGCTGAATAACTTCCAGCCAAAGGAGGTTCTTTATGAGAAAAGGAAAGGGGATCAGTTTCAGGAGGCTTTCGGGACAAAATTCTATACCTTTAAGCTCGACGATTGGATATTTACTCCCGAAGCAGCAAATGACAGGTTGCTTAAGCAGTTTGAAACCAGCTCATTAAAGGGTTTCGGTATCCATAACCTTACATTTGGGATAATTGCTGCAGGAGCAGTACTTTACTATCTCGACATAACGCAACACGCTCAGCTTGGTCATATTACAGGCATTTCAAGAATTGAAGAGAACAGGTATGTATGGCTCGATAAATTTACCATACGCAACCTCGAACTTTTCCATTCTCCATACGAAGGGGCAAGCACTCTTATTGATGTTGTTGACCGGACAATCTCCCCTATGGGAGGCAGGCTGCTGAAGAGATGGGTATCATTGCCGCTCAAGGACATCCAACCGATCAATGACCGGCTTGATATCGTAGGCCATTTTGCGTCCGATCCCTCATATATGAAACAGGTTGCTGACCTGGTACGGCAGATCGGAGATCTGGAGAGACTTATTTCAAAAGTTGCAGTGGGAAGGATCAATCCCAGGGAAGTTGTACAGCTCAAAAGGGCACTTAGAGCCATAGATCCGCTAAGGGAACTTTGCATCAAAAGCGATTGCCCACCTTTGGCAGCTCTCGGAGATCAGCTTAATCCCTGCAGGGCGGTTGCTGACAGGATAGAGAGGGAACTGAGCCATGATCCTCCTGCACAGATTCTCAGGGGCCAGGTTATCGCCGGCGGCGTTTCGGAGGAATTGGACGATCTAAGAAGAATACTCTATTCCGGCAAGGATTATCTGACCGGCCTTCAGCAGCGCGAAAGTGAAAGGACCGGGATTTCCTCACTGAAAGTAAGCTACAATAATGTTTTCGGATATTATATTGAGGTAAGGAACACTCATAAGGACAAGGTGCCCCCGGAATGGATCCGGAAACAAACACTGGTAAGTGCTGAAAGGTATATTACAGAGGAGCTGAAGGAGTATGAGAGCAAGATACTCGGAGCCGAGGATAAAATCCTGACCCTGGAAACCCGATTGTTCAATGATCTTGTGCTCGCTATACTGGAATATATTCCTCCTGTGCAGCTTAATGCAAGCCTTATCGCAAGGATTGACTGCCTTTATTCTTTTGCATGCGTATCTGAGGAAAACAAGTATGTCCGTCCTGTACTTGACGATTCAATGAGTCTGGATATCAGTGACGGAAGGCACCCTGTAATAGAAAAGCAACTGCCTCCCGGTGAACCATATATACCTAACGATCTTAGTCTGGATACCGAAAACCAGCAGATAATAATTCTTACCGGCCCGAACATGTCGGGAAAATCTGCGTTACTCAGACAGACGGCCCTGATAGTTCTTATGGCACAAACAGGATGTTTTGTCCCGGCAAGGGAGGCAAGGATTGGTATTGTCGACAAGATTTTCACCAGAGTTGGAGCCTCCGACAATATCAGCCTTGGAGAGTCCACTTTTATGGTCGAAATGAATGAAACAGCCAGCATACTGAATAATCTGTCCGACAGGAGTCTGATACTTCTCGACGAAATAGGCCGGGGAACAAGCACTTATGACGGAATTTCCATTGCATGGGCGATGGTGGAATATCTTCATGAGAACAAACACAGGGCAAAAACACTTTTTGCAACACATTACCATGAGCTTAATGAGATGGAAAATTCATTCGTGAGGGTCAGAAACTTCAATGTCTCGATAAAGGAATTCAATAACAAGGTAATTTTTCTGAGGAAACTCAGGCGTGGAGGCAGCGAACACAGCTTCGGGATACATGTTGCACGGATGGCAGGAATGCCAAAGAGTGTTGTTTCAAGAGCCGATGAGATCCTTAAGGAACTGGAGCAAAGTCATGATAAACAGGAACTCACAAAGCCAATTGCAAATCTTGCCGACCACAGGGAGGGACTGCAGTTAAGCTTCTTCCAGCTTGATGATCCTGTACTGAAACAGATCAGGGATGAGATCCTTGATCTCGACCTGGACAATCTTACCCCGGTCGAAGCACTGAACAGGCTTTATAACATTAAAAAGTATCTCAAATAGACTTTTCAATCAGAGGCCTTATTTTGAAATAATTTAAATCACATGACATGATCACGGTAATCATTCCGGCATTAAATGAAGAAAAGACAATACGAGATGTCATTTCACTCGTCAGTTCATCACCACAGGTTGGTGAAATACTTGTAATTGATGATAAATCCAGCGACAATACGATTAAACGATCAAGGTTGCCCAAGGTCAGGATATATACAAGCCCAAAATTGGGAAAAGGGTCTTCCATCAGGGAAGGTATCATGCTGTCGAAAAATGAAGTTGTTGTTTTGCTTGATGCCGATATACTGACCTATCCTGAAAACATCGTGGAATTGTTGACGAGTCCCATTCTTAAAGGAGAAGCAGATTTTGTGAAATCGACATTTGACAGGCAGGCAGGACGCGTCACAGAGCTTGTCGCAAAACCCCTGTTGGGGCTTTTGTTTCCTGAACTGAGCAAGTTTTCACAACCCCTTAGCGGAATGTTCGGTTGCAAAAAAAGTCTGATGAAAAAACTCGAAATTGAAAATGACTATGGAGTTGACGTAGGCATACTTCTCGACATGCACAATATCGGGGCGCGGATTAAGGAGGTGAATATAGGATACATAGAGAACAGAATGCAGACATGGGAGCAACTGGGCAAAATGTCGAGGGAAGTTTCAAAAGCGATACTTATGCGTGCAAGGAAAATTGACACTGGTAACCTTGAAACGCTGGAGAATATCAGCGTAATAAGGGACCAGATGGATTATGCCATCAGGGAAAGCCTTGTGGGACTTGAAAAGATGATCATTTTTGACATGGACAACACACTTCTGGAAGGCAGCTTCATTACAACAGCTGCTGAAGAATTCAATTTCAAAAATGAACTCATAAGGATTGTGACCGAATACAGTAATCCGTATACAAGGACCAAATCAATTGCAAGACTGATGCGGGGACGTTCATTTGCTGAGATTGTTGAGGTAACCGATAAAATCAAGATAGTTGATGATGCAGCATATGTGATAAGGGAGCTGAAAAAGAAAGGTTATATATGCGGCATAATAAGCGATAGCTACGATATAGTAACCAATCATATCAAGAATAAGCTTAAAATGGATTTTTCAGTAGGCAATGAGCTTGAATTCTCTAAAAGCATATCCACAGGCGAGGTAAAGGTCCCGTCTGCATTTATGAGAAATGAGCGTAGCAGGTGCAGTCATGAATTCTGCAAATCAAACGTCCTGTTTCAGTTAGCGGAAAAATACAACATCGATGTTAAAAATATCATTTCTGTGGGTGACAGCGAAAATGATATATGCCTTGTTAAAGAAAGCGGCGTAGGTATAGCATTCAGGTCACAAAACAATTATCTCAACCTTGTAGCCGACAGGGTAATTACTGAAAAAAGCTTTCTTCAGATTCTTGATATGGCTCATTAAAAGAGTCTTTCGCAGGATATTCTCGAATTATTTTTGCAATTTTGCAGCAGGTTCGAAACAAAATAAAAATGAGAATCAAAATATTCATTCTGATTATCACTGTCCTGCTTGCCGTGTCATGCGCCAGTAGCAAGAAGTCTAAGCAGACCGGTGAAACCCAGAATACCGAGGATTATATACCGGGAACAACTGCAAAAAAGAGACTGATGCCCTCTTCTCCTGTTGAGGAAAAGAAACCTGCCGCAGCTCCTGCAGAAACGGAAAGGGAAGTACAGGGCATTGAAAAGAAACTCGTATCGGATGATGAAAGCAAGATTAGTCCGGAAAAATACTTTGTTATTGTCGGAAGCTTCCGTGAACCGGCAAATGCCAGAAAACGTCAATCCGAACTGGAAAAGGAAGGTTTCAGATCTGAGATCCTCAAAACTGAGGAAGGATTGTACAGGATTTCAATTATGGCAACAGATGATGCGAATGAGGCCAGAAGCGAAGTACGGAGGATATGGCTGATGTTTCCGCAATATTCAGATACCTGGATGCTGATCAGCAAAATTCCGGAATAATTTCATAATGGTTTACCTGGCATTTTATCAGGATTGAACCATTCATTTTCCGGCTGAATATATCCCGGGTCCCATGCCATAGGCTGCCGGTGCCTCTCTTTAGATCATTTGCCCGAAAAAACAGACTGTTATCAATGAAAAACAGCCAAAAGAAACTGAACATACGTGAAAGGATCTTTAAATGGATCTTCAGGGCAGGAGACGTATACAGTGTTTTTTCGGACTGGCTGACAGGTTTGTGCAGATTTTGTTTTTCTGTTTCATTGATTCTTTTTCTGATTGGTTCCATATTCTACATCGGATTTGCCAGTTCATCGGCTGAAATCGATGGGATGAAATCAACTTTCCGGATACTCTTTCTGTTGATTTTTTTCTCCAACTACCTGCCGGAATTACTGAAACCCGGGCGTACATTTACATTTTCAACGATAGTCAGAATAGTAATTTTCATCTATTCGTATGCCGTATTTCGTTCAAATTTCCTTCATCCCGGAGATGAAAACGCAGTTTCTGGATTTTTTTACGGTAATTCACAGATAGTCATTTCAGTAATATTGATGGGGATCTCGGGGATCTATCGCCTTTTACCCGGAATAAGATCTGTAAAGGTTCCTCCTGCAATGATATTTACCTTAAGTTATGTTTTAATGATCCTTGTCGGATCAGGCCTTCTGATGCTGCCAAACTCACATAATGGTTCATTAAGTTACCTCGATTCATTGTTCACCTCAGTTAGTGCAGTCTGTGTTACCGGGCTTGTAAGTGTTGATACAGCTACTACTTATACTGAACTGGGCAGGATCATACTTCTTTGTCTGATCCAGGCAGGAGGACTTGGAATAATGACATTTACAGGATTTTTCAGCTATATTTTTACTTCAAGATCTTCATTCAGCGACAGGTTGCTAATGAAAGAGCTGTTTTCAGCCGAATCGATGAGCAACCTTTTCAAAATCATGGCTAAAATCATTACTTTTACGTTTCTGATTGAAATTGCCGGTGCTCTTTTGGTTTACAGCAGCCTCGACAATGATTTCACCAACAGATTCTTTTTTTCAGTATTCCACTCGGTATCAGCTTTCTGCAATGCCGGCTTTTCAACGCTTGGAGATAATCTTTTTGCCACAGAGATAAGGAACAATAGTTCGCTTCAGATATGGGTGGCTATACTAATTATTCTGGGAGGACTTGGATTTCCGGTTTTGATGAATTTGTATTCAAATTTCAAATACAGGCTCCTCTTTATCTGGAGCAAACTGAAAGGTAAACGCATACCGGTCAGGGCCGTTCATAAAAATGTTGCAACCCGGATCGTGCTTATGATGACGGCAATCCTGATTGCAGCAGGAGCTCTGGTTTATTACTTTCTTGAGATGCACTATTCATCTGTAAAGGCTGATATGCCTGAAAAGATAATCACCTCTTTATTTGCCAGTATAAGCTCAAGGACAGCAGGATTTAATATTACTGATATTTCTTTCTGGGGTTATCCGACAGTTTTTCTTATGATAGTCCTGATGTGGATTGGTGCCTCACCAGGTTCTGCAGGAGGAGGGATAAAGACGACCACATTTGCTATCGCAGCAAGATCAGCCTGGAACAACATAAGAGGTACAGAACATCTGAAAATTGGAAACAGGGAGATAGGGCATGCAACTATCAAAAGGGTCCTGTCGATAATTTTTCTTTCCCTGGTCGTCATCGGAACAGGTTTCTTTGTACTTTTATTATCCGAACCCGGCAAAGATCCTGTATACCTGTTGTTTGAATGTGTATCCGCATATAGTACAGTAGGTCTGAGCATGGCAGATACATCCATGCTGAGTGATACGGGAAAAATCGTCGACATTGTCCTGATGTTCGCAGGCAGGGTGGGACCTCTGACACTTTTCATCGGATTGTTCCAGACCTACAGGAAAAGCTACTCGACCTGTCCTGAAATTGACATCGTGATTAACTGAACGGGGTAAAATGAACTAAAGAGTAAAAAAATGAAGTATATAGTAATCGGCCTTGGTTATTTCGGCTCAAAGCTGGCATCCGACCTCACTGTCATGGGGCATGAGGTTATCGGTATAGACCTCCATTCAGAACGTCTTGAGGAACTGAAAGATTCAGTAACAACAGTGTTGAAAATGGATTCAACCGGCATAAATGCATTAAAGACCCTGCCTCTCCACGACTGTGACGCTGTAATAGTGGCAATAGGAGAGGATGTCGGCTCTTCAATACTTACTTCTGCCATACTGAAGAACCTGAAGGTTAAGAGAATAATAGCAAGAGCCATTAACCAGACTCATCAGAATATCCTTAATCAGATCGGTATTGAAGAAGTCATTCTGCCTCTCGAGGATTCTGCAAGGCATGTGGCATCGATGCTTCAGCTCAGGAATGCTATCGGAATAAATGAACTGAATAATGACTATGCCATAGCCGAAATTGTAGTTCCTGCAAAATATGCAGGTCATGCCCTCGAAACCATCAATATGACTGAAAGGTTTAACCTTAAGCTTATATGCGTAAAATATCCTCCGTCGGAGAGCGTCCTGACAAGCCTTTTCAAGCGCGGTTACAAGGTTGACCTTGCACGGGATATCAGTCTCCCGCTCGGAGTCAGGGACGTTCTGGTCGTTGTAGGAAGGATAACCGATATAAAGAGATTTACAGAAAGCTGAAAACAAATCAAATAATTCCGATCCATGACATATCACATCATTCTGGTTCTTTGCATAATTGTAATCCTTTCATACGTTTTTGACATCACTGCAAAATACTCGAAAATCCCGGGAGTCATATTGTTAATTGCCCTTGGAATAGCGATCCAGTATATACTGAAACCCTTTAATATCGAGATTCCAAACCTGAGACCTGTGCTTCCGGTAATTGGAACCCTGGGCCTTATAATGATTGTGATGGAGGCAAGCCTCGATCTCAAGCTGGAAAGACGGAAAAGGGTACTTATCCTCAAGTCAGTAACCTCAGCTATTCTGCTTTTTTGCATCTTTGTCGCTGTTTTTACATGGATACTTACGGAATTTTATGGCGTACCTCTCAAGGATGCTCTTTTAAACGCCATGCCTCCGGGAATAATCAGCAGCTCAATAGCAATTCCGGCAACAGTGTTCCTGAAACCCGATGACAAGGAGTTTGTTGTGTATGAAAGTTCTTTTTCCGATATCTTCGGAATCCTTGTTTTCGACTTCATTCTGGTAAGCCAGGATTCTTTTGGAAGCGGGATATTGCACCTTGCCGGCAATTCCATTATTACCGTGGTAATTGCAATACTGACAACAGCCGTGCTGGCCATGCTCCTGCATAAAACAGCTTATCATGTTCATTATGTTATAATAATGACATCGGTGGTGCTGGTATATATGCTTGCAAAGCTGGCTCACCTTCCGTCTCTCCTTCTGATAATGATCTTTGGGCTGATCCTGTCAAACAACCATTTTCTGGAAAATACTCCGATCACAAAATTCGTTGATTTTCACAAATTCCGGAATGACATCAAATCTTTCCAGGTAATTCTTACCGAACTCACTTTCCTGGTCAGGTCATTCTTTTTCATTATGTTCGGATTTTACACAAAGGTTGAGGGTTTGTTTAATGTCAATAACATACTGACTGCAACCGCCATAACTACGGGAATATTTTTGCTAAGGCTGATCTTTATGAAGCAGGCGCTCAGGATGAACCTTTTGCCTCTTTTCTTCTATTCTCCGCGCGGACTGATAACAATACTTCTTTTCCTGAGCATCCCCCTCTCTTCGAGAATATCCCTTATACCTGAAGAGGTCATCACCCTTGTTATACTTTTCTCGATCCTGATCCTTATGGTGGGTTCAATAGTTTATAAAAAGGATAAAAAGATTAAGGCCCGGGAAGTTGAACCGGCAGGCAATGCCAATCAGGCACATGCATGACCGTATTAATTTTTCAGAACCCGGCCATGGTTTTCCTGCAACCGATAAAAATTAGTAAATTCCCTCCAAATTATTCTTATATGGATCCTGGTGCTGCAGTTAGGAATAGACTTGTACGGTGTTTAATCTTAATGCATCCGGATTCACTCATCCCATTGAAATTAAAATCATATTATGATGAAAAGCAACGTAAACTATCTGATCTTTCTTTTACTGTTTATCTCAGGCCAGGCTTTTTCTCAGCCTGGAAACGTAAAACAGGTAAAGCTTGTGCAGTTTGAACTTCAATCATCGGCAGTCATTCCCGAAACAGGGGAGGAACTGTCGGTTCCGGGATACAGGTCCAATGTGTACTGGTTTCCCGTAAGAGTTCCTTCAACTGTTCTTACAGGGCTGGTTGCTAATAAAATCTATCCCGACCCATACCAGGGGATGAATAACATGCTCATACCGGATGCCTCAGACGAATTCAATAAAAAATACAATCTGGAGCAGTACAGTCATTTACCCAATGATCCCAATCCCTGGAAAAAATCATACTGGTACAGGACCACGTTTGATGTTCCTGCATCTGACAGGGGAAAATGTTTTCAGCTCATTTTCAAGGGTATAAATTATCGTGCCGCTGTATGGGTAAATGGCCGGCAGATAGCCGATTCCACCGATATGGCCGGAATGTTTGCCCAGCATAGTCTTGATGTCACCAGGCAGATAATGGCGGGTGAGAAGAATGCCCTCGCGGTGAAAATATATCCTCTTGACTGGCCGGGCTTGCCTGATACAGAACAGCTTGAGGCTCTGGGCGATTTTTATCTCAACGGAGGCCCTACAGGTGATATCGGGAAAAATGTAACAATGGTTTGTTCGGTGGGATGGGACTGGGTTCCGCCTGTCCGCGACAGGAATATGGGTATCTGGCTGCCCGTATATCTCAGGACTACAGGCAGCGTTACCATAGGCAATCCAAGGATCGCCACCCAATTTGCCAGTGAGACGGATACCACATCAGCAAAGCTTTCCCTCAGCATGACCCTGTTCAATCACGGGGATGCCGAAGAAAAAGGGAACCTTCTGGTAAAGATTTCTCCCGAGAATTTCGCGGGTGAATCCTATCAGTTCTCGAAAAATGTTACTGTCGGCAGGGGAGGGCGCAGTATGGTTGAATTCACTGCAGATAATACCAGTGAGCTTTTATTGAAATATCCTGTTTTGTGGTGGCCGAACGGATACGGGAAGCCGAATCTTTACCGGATCCGTCTGCAGTTCTCAGGCAATTCGGGAATGTCGGATGATACCACTTTCCTTTTTGGGATAAGGACAGTATCATCAAAGCCTGTTGATGTGAAAGGAAGCCTTCGCCGCGACTTCTACGTGAACGGCAGAAGGATCCATCTCACAGGAGGAGCCTGGGTTCCCGACTTTATGCTGAACCGCGACTCGCTGAGATATGATTATGAACTAAGGCTCTGCCGCAACTCCAATATAAACCTTGTCAGGATCTGGGGGGGAGGAGTGACTCCGTGTGATGAGTTTTTTGAGGCCGCAGATAAATACGGATTGCTCGTATGGTCTGATTTCTGGGTAACAGGAGACACACAGGGTGAGTTCAAGGGATCCCCCGACTGGCCACTGGAAGGTGAGGTGTTCAAGAAAAATGTTGAGAATACCATCCTGCGTATCAGGAACCATCCCAGTCTGCTTTTATGGACCGGAGGCAATGAAGGGCATGCCAGAAAAGAGCTTTATGATTTCATGCGCAACAGTATCATAAAACTTGACGGAACCCGGCCGTTTATACCAAGCTCGTCAGGTTTTGCCAAACTCCCCGAAGGATGGGACGGTTCCTGGCCCGATAACCAGCCCGGCGGGGTTTACAGCGGTGGTCCCTACACCTGGCAGGATCCCAGGGAATACTATAAGAAGGCTATTGAAGCAAAAGACTGGGTCTTTAAGGATGAAACAGGCATCCCGTCACAGCCGCCTTACGACATCCTGCCTAAAATAATACCAGATCTGATATGGGATAAAACATTGCCATTCCCCCTGAATCATACCTGGGGCTATCACGATGCTGCAACAGGAAACGGACGCTGGGACCTGTATTTCAAGGAGATGAGCAGGAGATACGGTGAACCGGTTTCAATGGAAGATTTTTGCAATAAAATGCAGCTCATGAATGCCATCGGCTACCAGGGAATATTCGAGGCTGCCGGCCACAAGCTCAACGACATTGGAGGTGTGATGCTGTGGAAGCTCAATGCGGCATTCCCCAGCGTCGTCTGGCAGGTGTATGACTGGTACCTTCAGACAAATGCCGGCTATTATTTTATGCAGAATGCCTGCGAGCCGGTCCATATTCAGCTTAACCTCGCAACCAACAAGGTTACCGTGCTCAACAGGACATACAAACCGTCACCCGGCCTTGTTGCCCATGCAGATCTCTATAATATGAATTCGGAACTGCTCTTCCATGAAGAGAAAAAAGTAAGCCTCGGGCCTTCGGATGTAAAAGAAACATCAGCCATCGGACCAAGGCTTGCAAAGTCCAAAGAACTCGTTTTCGTAGTGCTTAAACTTAAGAATGCTTCGGGGAATACAGTTTCAAATAACATATACTGGATATCTCCCGACAATAACTACAGTCAGATGAGAGGAATGAAGGAAACTTCAGTAAACATCAAAATAACTGACGAGAAAAAAGAAAAGAATGATATCTCATGGACTATGGAGATAAGCAATCCTTCCGGCATGCTGGCTTTCTTCATAAGGCCTCAGATAATGTCAGGCGGAGAAGAGGTGCTTCCCTCCCTGTGGTCGGCGAATTATATCTCACTGGCGCCGGGAGAAAGCACTGTCGTTAATGTAACCTGTCCTCTGGCCCGGCTGAAAGAAGGTACCCCTTCGGTTAAAGTATCAGGATGGAATGTTAAGTCAGTTGAGATTCCTGTTAAATAAGATTTTGAAGTTCCATTATTTCTGTTTTTATGGTTACTGCTTTTATAAATGGCTTAATTGTTACCGGTGAGGCTACAATTGACGGGTCAGCTCTTATTATTGACGGTAAACGGATCAGCGCGATCACAGATCCCGGCTCATTGCCACCAGGAAGTCGTATCATTGACTGCCAAGGAAACTTCATTGCCCCGGGGCTTATCGATCTGCAGATAGCAGGAGGAGGAGGATATCTTTTTTCAGAGACCCCCACATTAGGCGCGATGAAGGCAATCTCCGATGCTATTGTAAGAACGGGAACAACCGGCTTTCTGATTGCAATACCGACAAACACATTTGAGGTATATAATAAGGTTACTGCCATAGCCAAAGAAAATCATTTGCCCTCCGTGCTGGGATTTCATTTTGAAGGGCCTTATATCAGCACCCAGCGCCGGGGCGCTCATTTTTTAAGCTGCATAAAGAAACCTGACAGGGATGAATTAGACTTATTGCTGAAGGAGGCTGGAGGCACCATCAGAATGATGACGGTGGCACCGGAAATATGTACCCGGGATATAATAGAATGTCTCAGCAGTCATGACGTTGTTGTGGCAGCCGGCCACAGCAATGCAACCTTCAGTGAAGCGGTTAAGGGCTTTGGTTGGGGAATCCGGACTACAACCCATCTCTTCAATGCCATGTCGCAGCTTCACCACCGCGATCCCGGCCTGCCTGGCGCAGCCTTCGAAACGGATAACGTCATGGCCAGCATTATTGCTGACGGGATACACGTTGACTACAACATGGTATCCATAGCCAAGAAAATAATGAAGGAAAGGCTTTTCCTTGTCTCAGATGCAGTCGAGGAGAGCTCGCAGGGTACCAACCCGCACAAACGGCAGAAAGACAGGTTTACACTTCCCGACGGTACCTTGTCGGGCTCAGTGCTTTCAATGCTTACGGCTGTAAGAAACTGCGTTCAGCATGTCGGAATAAGCCTGGATGAAGCCGTACGGATGGCATCACTGTACCCTGCAAGGCTGATGGGCCTTTCCGACAGGGGAAAAATAGAACCCGAATTCAGGGCCGATCTGGTGTTTTTTGATAAAAACTTCAATGTCACTACTGTAGTTTCCGATGGAGAGATAATAAACACTTAAAATTCAAAAGTTATGTCCGGATACAGGGTAATCATACTGCATTTTATCTTTTTTCTTGTGCTTTCCCTTTCCTGCAGAAACCAGGATAATAAATCGGATAATCCCCGGAACAGGAGCCAGGAACCTTTAAAGGAGACTGCTTTCAACCGGAAAACCGGAGGCTTCGTCTATGAATCGGGCGCTATTATCAGAGGAGATACCACCGGCAATATGATAGCTCTTGTCTTTACCGGAGATACCTTCGCTGACGGGGGTGAGTTCATAGCTGAGACTTTAAAGGAAAAGGATGTAAAAGGTTCTTTTTTCTTCACAGGCAACTTTTACAGGATTAAAGAATTCCATCCCGTCATAAAAAGGCTGATAAGCGACGGCAATTATCTCGGATCCCATTCCGACAAGCATCTTCTTTATTGCGACTGGGAAAAAAGAGACAGCCTGCTTGTCTCAAAGGATGAGTTCGTGAAAGACCTTAAAGATTCCTATAAGGAAATGAAAAAATTCAATATCGATCCTGCCGCGTCACGCTTTTATCTTCCACCCTATGAATGGTATAATGATTCAATAGCCTTGTGGACAAACCAGATGGGGCTTGAGCTTATTAATTTCAGTCCCGGTACGAGAAGCAACGCAGATTACACCTATCCTGAAATGGGGGAAAAATACCTCGACAGCAGGTGCATCCTGAAATCGGTTCTTGACTATGAGAAATTCTCCCCAAACGGATTGAAGGGATTCATCCTTCTCGTCCATATAGGAACCGATCCGCGACGCACCGATAAGTTCTATTCCTATCTTCCTGAACTTATTGATACAATGAAAAGGCGGGGATATGTTTTTGTAAGAGTGGATGAGCTTCTGGGAAATCAAATAAAATAAAAATCTCATTTTATGAGTGTTTTGGGAATAGACCTTGGAGGAACCAAGCTTGCATGCGCAGTCTTTTCAGAAGATGGCGGCATCCTGCTTAAAGAAACGGTTGCCGTTGGTAAGCGGAAAGGGCACGAGGTGGGGCTCCTGATAACCGATACCATTAAGCAACTGGTTAAAAGATCAGAATTGGAGGGTAATCAAATCAGATCGATAGGGATATCAGTTCCGGGCATCTCCGGTTCAAGGACAGGTAAGGTATGGGCACCGAATATAGAGGGATGGACGGATTACCCGCTTCATTCAGAGGTGAGCAGGATTACAGGAGATATTCCGGTGGCAATCGACAGTGACCGGGCCTGCTATATCCTGGGAGAGGTATGGAAAGGCAATGCAAAGGGATGCAGGGATGCTGTCTTTCTTGCGGTGGGTACAGGCATCGGGGCAGGCATCATGATCAATGGTGAGATACTTCGCGGCAGCAACGATATAGCAGGTTCAACAGGCTGGATGGCCCTGAACAGGCCTTTCCTGGAACAATACACCTCTTGCGGCTGCTTTGAATACCATGCTTCGGGCGGCGGGATTGCTAAGGTGGCAGTACATGTCTTGTCGGAACATCCTGAATACGACAGCATGCTCAGGAATACAGATCCGGATAAGATTACCTCACATGAAGTCTTTGCAGCTTACGAAAAGGGCGACATTGTGGCGACCATTGTGATAAAGGAGGCAATTGAATTCTGGGGAATGGCGACAGCCAATTTTATTAGTCTGTTCAATCCTGAAAAGATAATTTTCGGAGGCGGTGTTTTTGGTCCGGCAGTGTCTCTTATCCCTGAAATAGGAAAGGAGGCTGCAAGGTGGGCCCAACCAATAAGTTTCAAGCATGTTAAGCTTGATGTCTCAGCACTGGGGGGTGACGCGGGAGTATGCGGTGCAGGCTACCTTGCTTTGAAAAGAATAAAAGGATAACAAAACTTATAAGATTAAAATGTATAACAAGAAATTAGTATTCTGGTCGGCGTGCCTTGGTATTTTTCTTTTTGGGATAGGTCTCATTACGCTGGGTTCTGTGGCTCCCGACCTGCGGGAAAAGTTCGGACTGGATGAAATTGCGTACGGAACCCTGTTTTCAATCCTTCCGTTCGGAATTCTTACCGGATCGCTTTTGTTCGGACCTATTGCCGACCGCTATGGTTATAAGATACTGCTTGCACTATCATGTGTATTGCTTGCAGCAGGCTTTGAAGGTATTGCATTTTCACAGGGAACAGGATTGCTTAAGATCTGTATATTTCTGGTTGGCCTGGGTGGCGGATCAATAAACGGAGCAACCAGTTCCCTGGTTTCAGATATAAGCGATCGCGACAAAGGCGCCAACCTGAGCCTCCTGGGAGTGTTTTTCGGGATAGGTGCACTCGGTATGCCCCTGCTGCTGGGGATACTAGAAAAATCATTCAACTTCGGACAGATAATCGCATCGATGGGAGTATTGTCATTTGTTACCGGGCTATTGTTCCTCCTGATCAGGATGCCGCTGCCGAAGCAGAAACAGGGATTCCCTGGCAGGCAAAGCCTTCTCTTCTTCAAAGACAGGTTCATCATTCTTGTGGCTTTCTTCCTCTTCTTTCAAAGCAGCTTTGAGGGTATAATCAACAACTGGACCACAACCTATCTTATCGACCATGTCCATGTGCAGCAGAGCAGCGCACTGTACTCACTGTCATTGTTCGTTGCCGGAATGGCCATTATGAGGCTTATTACAGGAACCATACTCAGGCATATACCGGTCAAAAGGATCCTTATTGCTTCATTTGTGATGATAATTGCGGGACTGATCATTATCAGGTCCGGAGAAGCCCTGTTTACGGTAATGGCCGGTTTTATGCTCCTTGGAGCCGGCCTGGCTGGAGGTTTTCCTATCATGCTTGGATTCGTCGGAGAGATTTATCCAGAACTCTCAGGAACGGCTTTCAGCTTTGTTCTTGTCGTTGCACTTCTGGGGAACATGCTTATAAATTATGGGATGGGTATAATTGCGAAGAATTTTGGAATAAATCATCTGATAACTGTCGCATTTTTAGAAACCCTTATAATGATAGTGCTGGCATTCTATATACTTAAACATAAAAAAGACAGGAGCGCCCATACCTGAAAAACAACTGATGAATAAAATTTACCAATTCCGGATTTCATTCTGAAAACAAAAAAAATTACTTTCACGCTGTTAAACTTTTCAACCTATCAACCTATCAACCTTTAAACTAATCAACCTTTAAACCCAATAAACACTATGTTAGCAAAACAATGGCTTGAGAACGCAAGGGGTATAATGACCCGGATCGAAGAAACGCAGATGGAAAATATCCGCAAGGCGGCTGAACTGATGGCTGAAACAATAGAATGCAACAGGTGGGTTCATACTTTCGGCTGCGGCCATGCAACTCTCCCTATTGAAGAAATGTATCCCCGCATCGGAGGATTTGTAGGATTCCATCCCATGATTGAACTCCCTCTTACATTCTTTACCAGGATAACAGGAGAAATGGGAGTGCACCAGTTTGTATTCCTCGAGCGGGTTGAAGGCTACGGCAATGAAATAATGAAAGGCTATGATTTTGATAAAAGGGATATAATGTGGCTTTTCAGCCATTCCGGGATCAATAATGTCAACATAGATATTGCACTCGAGGCCAGGAAAAAAGGCATGAAAGTAATAGTCTTCGGTTCTGCAGAAGCTGCAAAAGGAAAGAAGACAAGGCACTCATGCGGAAAGACCATCTTTGACCTTGCAGATGTGGTGGTCGACACATGTGCTCCGCTTGAAGATGCTTCGGTAGTGCTTAAAAACCATCAGGACAAAATCGGACCGGTTTCAACGATGGCATTCATTACATGCGTTTGGATGACCGTAACAACGGTGGCGGAGATCCTTGCTGAAAAAGGTGTTAAGCTTTATATTCATCCGTCTCATAATGTTCCGGGTGACGGTACGGCCAAGCAGCGGCTCGATGAAGCCCTTGCCGAGTACAAGAGCAGAATCGCAGGGGTCTGAAATTTAATTATTCCTGGAGGCACTGAATTTCAGGGTATTAAAAAGTATTATGTAAATCAGGAACGGTAGTATAAGGTTCAGGATAACTATTCCCATGAAACCACTTCCATAGATGAAAAGTACTGAAAAGATCAGGAAGAGTGTATTTATTACGGCGGTTTTGATCAGCGCATTGATCCTTATTCTCCTGTAGATCTCCAGCTCTTTTCTCTCCTTTGAGAATGCCATTAGCGCAAAACCCGAGATGAATCCAAACATCATCGTCTCATCGGCAAAATTTGTGCTGAATGATGTAAGGAATTTTGTTTCCTTGAAGGAGGAAACAATTGCAAATACGGGCATCTCAAACCTGAAGCCCGCAGCAAAATAAAAAACTGCCATGATCGCGGATGCAACCGCAATACAATAACCAATGATTTTCCATTTATATGAAAGCATGATCAGGAGCTTATCTGAATTTTCGTAATACTGTCTTATCCTGCAATGATTTTATTACCCGAATGGAGCAACCTGGTAAGTATTCCAAATCGTCTTTTTTCTCGCGAAGGCATTTGTTCATACATGTTGTCTGCCACCGGTTCCCATGCCTTTGCCAGGGGCATTGTCTTTTCTGCAAGATGCCTTGCAGACTCAGGGCAATTGAGATGTGTTGACCGCACCCCTTCAAGACCGGTAATTTTTGTCAGTGCTTCCGGTACATCCATGATCGGGCAGGGGCGAAGCATATTCTTTGAGAACGGCTTATGCTGCCTGAATTTTTTAAAGAAGGGTGACCGTAAGGCCTGAACCAGCGACATGTCATTAATGTTCCTGTCAGAATAATGAAGAAAGGCACATGGTTCCAGGTCGCCGTTGGCATTTATATGAGCGAAATCGTTTGCAGCTGCAACGCAGCCAATTGATTTATGTCCGCTGTTGGCAAAATCAATGATATTGTATTTGTGATTTTTATTGTAAGCCTCGATCTTCTCTTTTACATAAGCTCTTTCTTCAGGCCTGCAGCACAGCGAAATATCAGCATCATTGCCAATGGGGAGGTAATTAAACATCCATCCGAACCATGCTCCTTTGCTTCTTACAAAGTCCAGAAACTCATCACCTGATACAGTACGGTAGTTTTTGGAGTGATAGCACGCTGAGAATCCGAAGGCAATATCATGTTTTTTCAGTATATCCATTGCTTCCACGGCCTTATCGAATGTCCCTTTGCCCCTCCTCATATCAGTGTCATCACGGAATCCTTCAATGCTAATGAAGAAATTCAGATTCCCTGCTTTTGCTGCTTCGGCGGCCAGCTCCTCATCGATGAGGGTTCCGTTCGTAAATATCCCGAAGGGAATGCCCTTATGCCTGCGGCATAGCTCCAGTATTTCTCCTTTTCTCATAAGAGGCTCACCTCCGGTCATGAAGATCTGGCGAACACCGATCTTTTTTGCATCTCCGATTATCTCGTCAAGCTTTTTAAAAGACAGATTGCTGTTTTTCTGATAATCTGAAGCCCAGCATCCCGTACATCTCAGGTTGCATGAGCTTGTAGGATCGATCATCAGCACCAGAGGCACAATGCATTTCGCCTTCAGATTATTGTAGATCCTCCGGGGTATAAAAAAAAGTCCCTCAAGAGTAAGAAAACTGAATAAGTTCTTTACAGTGAAGTATTTGTAACTTACCCATACAAAGCTTTTATGATGGGGATAAGAAGGTATTTTCCTTCTTTCACCATCTATCGTAAGATATTTCAGCATGTTTACCTGGTCAGGGGTAGCTTTTAATCAGTCATTTTCAGCGCTGGCATATATCGGGAACTTTGCAGTTGAATTGTCATCAAACTGAAACTCTATTCCCACAAGACCAAACCTGTGATTAGCCCAGTAATAAATCTTCTTGGTCCCGAATTTGTTTGTATTTTCTTCAACCTGAATGACTTTGATATTCATTCCTCCCCAGAAATAATCGTTGTCGGTCGATTTGGCAATAACTTCCCTTGTGACTCCGCCGCCAATATTGTATTTGTCCCCTACATTTGAATCATATTTTACAATAATTCCTGGCTCGAGTCCATACACTGCCTCAATACCTTCAGTGGTGATCCTGAATTCAACCCCGTCAAGAGTAACGTTGTTGCCGTCTATTGTGGCTTCAGGATGATTTGAAAGGATGTTCTTGATGGTGCTGTTGGTGACTGTTGCGCTACCACTTATTGACGAAACGCCGTTTTCAAGCGATATTACCGATGCCTCAGCATTGCTGACTCCGGCAATTGTTCCGAATGATGTTTCAAATGTAACACCCTCCTCGCCAATAGGTGATGGTGCACCGCCAAGCTTGTCCTTGTTCTTGCTGCATGATGTCAGGATAATGATTGTAGATAACAGAAGGAAGAAAATTTTCGATTTCATAAAAAAAAGTTTATTAAGTCCATATATTCATAACATGAAGTGAAGCAAAATATTTTACGGGGATAATTTTTTAACATTTTTATACAGGAATCTGAGAGGGCTGCAGTCACACAGTTCTCACACAATCAGAGGCTCAGATTCAATATGAGGTATTTAATGCATCTCGGCTTCGCATGTCCCTATTCCGCCCCTGAAGTAATTGAACTGGACATTCGGATGACTTGCGAGTAACGACATGGGGACAGAGCTGTCTTCAATTTTCTTGCTGATCATCAGGGCGGTAAGTCTCTGGCCGAAAGCATTATCGTGTGTTCCTGCATGCCATATTGATACCTTTTCAGCTTTCCAGGTCTGTACCGGGCCAACCGTGAGAGCCTGTCCGGGAACTCCCGTAACCACCCCGCCGCCACTTGTCCTTGCATTCTGCATCAGTGTTATGGGGTGAAGATCAACCACCCGGGTTGTCAGTTTCCTGAACTCATCGGGCGATGGAGGCTCATCCCTGTAATTACCTTCTCTCCTTACCGGATCATTGAAAGCCCAGTGCTTCGTATCCCCCTGTCCTCCCTGCATTACCTTGCATCTGACACCGCTCTCCCAGCTTCTTATATAATCGCCTGTGTCAGCTTTTGGGAAATGAAGGTTTGCTTCAGGCATCTTCAGTTTTTTGTCTATCCTGTTGAAGCAAAGCTCCCTGTCAGCTCTCTCAAATGACAGCGGATGGGTAACATCCGCTTCCTTACCGTTAATGAACCATTCATCCATACCCCAGAAATGTGCATCTGAAAGATCGAGCCTCAGCTCATTCACCATCCTTGCCACAAGGGGAAGCTGTTCGGTTGGACCTATAGGACCGCATATTCCGGCAGGATTATCAGGTGTGGATCCTTTCCATGAAGTGATATATTCGAGAGCCTCTGCTAGATAGAATTCCTCAAGCGTGTCATATAGGACTACCCTGAATCCGTCCCTTGAAAGCTGACTTATATCTTTTGGTGTCAGCTTTGCTGCATCTGAAAGCAATTCATCATCAAGTGTGGTGAAATCCCACCACCCGGGGGCAAGCATACTTAATTTTCGCGGCATACGGATTTTGAAGTTTGGGTTATTAGTTATGATTCTGTCAAATGATCTGGTTTAAATTAAAAAGGTGAAGAGCAGGGTTGATATTCATTGTTTTAATTGTGCCCCGATGATCTGTCAGCGTCAAATATTACCTTATGGGTTTTGAGGGCATCCGAAAGGCTGGTAAGCGGCATCTCCTTTCCGTCCTCTATGGCTTTGAAGAATTCTTCAAACTGCGTTTGATAAGGATGGTCCGAAACATCTCCTGAATCAAGCATTTTCATCGAAAGTTCACTCCATTTGCTACGGTTGAGGCTGCCCATCTGGGTTGAGTAGAATTTATTGTCGAGGATCGTTCCTTCACTCCCCACAAGGTGGAAATGAAAATAGTAAGGCTGAAGACAGTCAATCACCGAAGCAACCTTTCCGACTGATCCGTTGCTGAATTTCAGGATAGTTACCGAGCTGGTAGGATATTCGTATATGGCAAAATCCCTGTTCGACGAATTTGCGGCAAAGCTATGGACAGACACCACTTCGCTTTCCATACAAAGGAGAAGTGCATCCAACGCATGGCATCCGGCCGAAAGCAGGCTGCTCCCGGCGGCTTCTTTCTTTGTATTCCATCTGAACTGCCCATACCATGGACCGATACCATGATAGTAGTCAACCTCGCCGTAATGGATCTTCCCAAGCAGACCTTTATCGATGATGGCCTTGATTGTGAGAAGCTGACTCGAAAACCTGCATTCAAAGCAGACGCAGGTCCTGACTCCGGCTGACCTGACTGCTTCCTCAACAGCGAGGCAATCTTCCCAGCTGAGTGCGACAGGCTTTTCGATTATCAGATGTTTTCCGGCTTTTGCGCATTGTATCGCCTGCCGGGCATGATCAGCAGGGTAACTGCAGATTGAAACAACCTGTATGTCAGCATCCTCAAGCATCCGGGCCAGATCAGTATAAAATGTTATGCCTGTACCATGCCTTGAACTTATCTCTGAAGGATCAAGATTCCTTGAAGAACAAATTGCTGTAACCCTGGCAAAGGTGGTATTGTTAATCGCAGCAATATGGGCACCTGCTGCCCAGCTGTACCCGATAATCCCTACATTATATTTTTTCATTCCGGAAATAGTTTTATAAAAATAACAGGAAGCAAACAAATTTACCTTTTTAATCATCATTTCCAAAACGAGTATGGAGGAAAGCTTTGCTGCTTATATTTTGTAACTTTTTAAGAACTTACACAGAGATACACCAAGAATTCACAGAGTATCACAGAGATAAGACAATAATTCTCAGGGTAACTCTGAGGAACCTCTGAGTCACTCTGTGTAACAAAAAAAGTTACATGATTTGATGTTCCGGAGATTCTTTCCAGGTAGTGGACTTTGAGGTTAAAGGAAGTTTTGTAACATAGTATTTTTTATATTTGAGAAATGATAATTAACCATTAAATAAATCCATGGAAATGAAAAGAATACTTATTGCTATTGTCATAACGGCAGGCGTGGTATCGGCTGCATTTCACTTTGCAGGCACAGGATCAAAAGATGCGGTGCTTGCATCCAAAATCGTCACCCAGGTTGCTGTGATAGTAAAGGATATTGACAAGGTACGGACTGCCTGGGCAGACATCCTTGGAATTGAGCCTCCTTCAGTAAGTATTGCTGAAGGTCATTCTTCAAGGCCCACGAAATACAGGGGCAGTTCTTCGGATGCAAAAGCCAAGCTTGCCTTTATCAGCATGGACAATCTTCAGATAGAGCTTATCCAACCGCTCGGAGGCAACAGCACATGGCAGGAATTCCTCGACACGAACGGGGAAGGCATTCACCATATAGCCTTCTCAGTAAAGAATATTGAAGGTGTTGAAAAGCAGTTTGATCTTAAAGGTATCCCTACTGTACAGACAGGAGGATGGGACGGCGGTGCCTACAGCTACATCGATGCCTCCGGCAAACTTGGTTGTATGCTCGAGTTGCTTGAAAACTACAGGTAGGACGATCCTCAGAATATTATCTCTTCAGGACCTGTATTCCAGCCTTCCACCACAAGTCTGATCCCTTCACTTTTCTCTGTTGCCTGACCTTCGGGAAGTACTACCTTTATTTTCTTTGAATCACCCGGCAGCAAAGTGAAATAGCTCTCTGAGAAATAAGCAGGAAGGATCAGGTTTCCTTCTTTGTCAACTACTTTCAGCCTGATAAAGAATGCAGTTTCGTTTTCCTGATTGGTAACTGAAACAGTGGCATCCTTCCCGCCGGTTCTGCTGACATCCGTTTTCAGTTCCACCTTCCGGAGGTCATTCAGTTTTTCATATGATTTTGGCTTGTTTGTCAGCCAGTAGATATTCTCATCAATGACCTCGTTGTTTTCCGAAAGCAGCAGTTTAAGGAAGAATACCTCACTGCCGCCTTCAGGCAGCTCAACCTTATCCAGCAGCCTTGTATCATGAGCGTTAAGATCGAGAGTGTTTTTCCTTGAAAAGATAAGTTTACCGTGCAGATCGTAAAGCATCACCTCTGCATCCAGATTCTTTATGTTTCGGGCAGTCTGATTAAGCACGCATACCAGTGAGTCATTAAGATTCAGCTGTATATGCACGGGTGCAGCCCCATGCATGTAACCGAAATAGCCCCCGGTATAATCGAGATAATAGTCATAAAAGAATCCTCTCAGTGCTGTCCATGGATTCTGGTTTTTCCATACCAGCATTCCTGTGTACCAGTCCCACATCTTGTAATTGAATCCCTCCTGAAGGGCACGGTATTGCTCGTAACTGACAATCTGTGCTTTAAAGCAAAAATCACTCACATCTTTCACTTTGCCGTAACGGTCGGGAAAATCGAGCAATGGCAGGTATTTATGGTATGACCATGATCCTGAAGCCCTGAAAGTGCCGGGAGGGGTCATTTCATCCTGCGGAATGATCTTTTTCAGTCCGTCAAAATTCGGGATCCCGATTGATCCTGTTTCGGGGTTGAAAGGGAAAGAACGTTCGGTAAAGATCTTTTCCGGTTCCCTTATACCGTATGGTCCGTCACCTACTCCGCCTATTGAATTCGTCATCAGCACTGGTGAAGTTGACATGTTGAGGAAGAATCTTCCCGGATCATAAACAGGGAAAATTCTGCTCTCCAGTGTTTTAAGTATGTCTGGCGGAGGATAGGTCTCGTTCCCGCCGCACCAGAGATACAGGCTTGGATGGTTCCTCAGCATTTTTATCTGATCGATAACCGACTCGAGGAACAGATCATGGTTATCAGGATAAGCTTTTCGCCTGGCCTGCGATTCCTTTTTAAGTGGATCATTCCATTCCCCGTTGCAATCTCCTGAGATCCAGATATCCTGCCAGACAAGGATCCCGTATTTATCACATGCGTCGTAAAACTCAGGTCTTTCGGTGAGACCTCCGCCCCACACCCTTATCATGTTCATATTCATCCCCGCATGCAGGCGCACCTCTGCCTCATATCTTTCCCTTGTGAGCCGCAGCAGGGCATCGGAGGCTATCCAGTTCCCTCCCTTGATGAAAACTTTCTGGCCATTTACCTTGAAGACCTGTCCCTTGATCTGCTGATCAAAAGTATTGGAGGTCTCTCTTATGCCGAAAGTTATTGATTCTGAATCAAGCAGGGTTCCGTCAGACAGCAGG
>CAZTDW010000003.1:55477-64535 GCA_964611835.1 uncultured Rikenellaceae bacterium
GAATTCGATTTTCATCTGGTAAAGCGGCTGATCACCCATTCCGTTGGGCCACCAGAGCAAGGGATTATCCACCCTGATATTGTTTAATGAAACGTTCTTCGCTTCCGACGGTGCAAGTGTTACTTTCGAAGAGCTTTTGTATCCACCGAATTCAATCCTTAATATTCCGTTTATTGCATCATCCGATGTGTTTATCAGATCAGCCGATACCTTCACGTATGCCGGATCCTGTTTTGCGCCGGGTACCCTTATTCCCGGCACTGTGGTTTCAATGAACGGATCCCTCAGATCAACCTTCCCGGTAGTCTCTATGCTTACCTGGTCCCAGATCCCGGTATTACGATCCCTTATGGGACATATCCAGTCCCAGCCGGCAGTGAACTGCATTGCAACGTTGCGGCCTATGGTGCCATCGCCACCCTGACCGGCAGCAGCATTTCCAACAGGATCAGGTGGCGATACCAGCACTGCAAGCTTGTTCTTTCCACCTTTGGCCAGATATGGCGTGATCCTGTATTTCTCCCTGAGATACATCCCTTCATGAGTTTTTGTGTTTACCCTGTTCCCGTTAAGAAAAATATCGGCGAAGTAATTTATTCCCCTGAATTTAAGCCACACTTCCTTACCATCACCTGTTTCAGGGATTTCAAATTCATTGTAAAACCAGTAGGTATAGTGATCCCTCCCTGTATCGTAGACATCGGGGATCAGGTTATTGTTCATACCGAAGAAGGGATCGGGGATCAGCTTATTATGCAGCAGGGTTGTAAGGACGGTACCCGGGACCACAGCATCGAGCCATCCCTGGGGATTGAAATCCTGGCCGGTGATTACAGTGCCGTCAATTAAAACGTCGACAGCTTTTCTGGCTTTCCAGTTGCTGTTCAAAAGGAATGATGACTGCTGCGCATAGGTTCCCAGCGAAAAAACAAATAATAAAAAGATGCTCAGTGTATTTCGTTTCATAATTAATTGAATATTAAGTTATTTCCCTTATTGAACCGACATTATCTTTGATGATCACTCCCTCTCCATGGTCGCCCAGGTCGACCATAAGCTCCCTGATGGCCCCGTTATGCTGGACATTGTCTTTTATTACGCTGCTCTCCAGTTTTTTCATTACAATCCCATAATCGGGTGAATAGCTGCCCTGGCCTCCGTCATCCCTTCCCGAATTGAGCGCATTGCCCGTGAAGACAAGCCCTTTTACCGATTCAAGCCTGACATGTGAACTGTCATAATCATCCTGTTTGCCCCATTCCGGCTTGCCGCTCCTGTAAATAACATTCCCTGTAACTGTAATGGTCTCGCAACTTCTCTGGTTCGGGCCGGGAAGGAGAGCAATACCGCATCTGCCCGAACGGTCAATATAATTACCTGTTATATTGTAGTGTGATCCTCCGCAAATTACAATCCCGCCCTCGCGGTTCCACTCAATGCGGTTGCCGGTCATTGTATTGGATGCATTTTCATCATACGAGGCATATCCGGCCTTTCCGTTACCCGAGAACCAGTTGTCGAGTATGAACCCATCCCAGCCGCGGACCCGGAGTCCGCATCCCTTGTTATGGAAACAGTGTGAATGCCTGACACAAAAGCACCATATCCGTTCAAGCCTTATCCCGTCACCGGAGAAATTTTCAACCCTGCATGTGTCTATCCTGGGTGTGTCTTCCTGCTTCCCGTAATCGGGCTTGTCAATCAGGATCCCGTGGATCTCCCCCTCAATATTGTTTCCGTTGAGGCACAGGCCGAACAGATATGCACCAAATGCTCCGGTAAGGTTTATGAGGCACTTTCCTCCGCCGGTGAATGTAAGGATGGTGCCCATGCCTTTCCTGTAGCTCCACGCCGGCATTCCATAAATACCTATCCCTTCGGGCACCTTTAGCTCAGAGCAGTGATAATTGCCCTCGGGGATCATTACCGCTATATGGGTTGATCCTGCACTATCCAATGCTTTCTGAATGGCAGCCGTATCGTCGGTCCTGCCATCACCCCTGGCTCCGAAATCCCTGACATTAAGCATTTCCGTGCTGCCGGAAAAAGCTGCCGGACCTGTATTGACAGAGGCAGATGCTGCAATAGTCGATGCTGCCAGAACTGATCCGGCAGATAAGAATTTTCTTCTTGAACAGGCTGATTGTTTCATGATATTTGTAGTTATGATCAGATAAGAAGGTAAATTTAAGAATACATCCCGATAGTATGCAGTCTTAGTTTGCTTTTCAACTGTGAGAAACTGAAAAAACCTGACTTATTTAAAATTTGGACTGATTTTAATGATCCGGATGGCAAATTGTCACATTAAAAAATTAAATTTGATTTTACCTGATTCTGTTATTATCTGAACTAAATCAAACAAATATGGAAAGGAAAAAGCCAACCGCTTCAATCTTTAACTGCCTTTTTAAGGCAACCTTGTTTTTATCAGTATTAATTGTTGCCGGAGGATGCAACAGATCCGTCATCAGTGATGATCTGATGAAATCAGTTATTCCGCCTGAACCTGATCCCAGAGGCTATGTATGCTACAGGGCCTCTTCTGCCATAACGCCCGATGGAATTCTTGATGAACCTTCATGGGCTGCTGCACCATGGACTGATCATTTTGTTGATATTGAAGGTGATGCAAAGCCGGTACCGGCTTTTAAAACACATGCCAAACTGCTGTGGGATGATAAAAACCTGTATGTGGGTGCGGAACTTGAAGAACCCCATGTATGGGCAACCCTCAGGCAGCGGGATACGGTTATCTTCTTCGACAACGATTTTGAGGTGTTCATTGATCCCGACGGGGACACACACAATTACTATGAGCTTGAAGTCAATGCCTTTGGAACGGAATGGGATCTTTTACTGACAAAACCCTACAACGACGGCGGATTTCCGGTGAATGGATGGGATATAAAAGGACTTAAGACAGGAACCCATGTTGACGGAACGATAAATAACCCTGCTGATACGGACAAGGGCTGGAGTGTTGAGATCGTGATACCTCTTGCAGCACTAAGGGAGGCTGCAGGAGTTGCTGGAATGCCAAAGGCGGGAGATCAATGGCGGATCGGTTTTTCACGGGTTCAGTGGAGGACCCTGATCGATGATGGAAAATACCGTAAGGAGATAAATCCCGCAACAGGAAGACCATTCCCCGAAGATAACTGGGTGTGGTCGCCGCAGGGAAGGATCAATATGCATATGCCTGAGATGTGGGGATACCTTCAGTTTTCCGGTTTGACTTCAGGTTCCGGGACGGAAGAATTCATCCCCGACCCTGATCTCGACAGGAAATGGGCACTGAGGATGATCTATTATGCAGAAAAAGAGTATTTTAAAAAGAATAATAAGTTTGCATCATGCCTTAAGGATATCGGACTGAAATTGGAAGATCTCCCGGAGAATATCCCAACTCCGGAGATAGAATTCACAAGGACTACTTTTGAGAGTTTCTTTCCTTCAGGTAATGAAGAAAGCAACCTGGTAATTTACAATGACGGACGGCTTGTTGACCTTAATAAGATCTCCAAAAACAGATAAGACCGGTTTCTTGACTTTGAAAATAAAAGAAATGAATCCGATAGTATTAAATTAATTCAAATTCTGCAACCACATGAAACGTATTTGCTGTTTATTGCTAAGTATTTTTATCCTGACTGGTTTACTGACCACTGCCAGAAGTCAAATGCAGTCCGGACCGGAATCTCAGGTTCTCATGGGAGCAAGCCAGGCCAACATCACGCCTGCATTTCCGGTTATGATGAGCGGATATGAGGCACGCAAAACACCCTCAACAGGAGTTCATGATTCGTTGTTCGCTACTGCGTTGTATTTTAAGAGCAGTAAAACATCCTTGCTCCTTATAACTGCTGATATTATCGGATACAGCAAGCCATTTGTTGATGAGACCAGGAAAAAGATCTCTGCAATAACCGATATCCCGTCAGAGAACATAATGATTACCGCAGCTCATAATCATGGAGGTCCGGTTACCCGGGCTTATGAGAAAGAGGTGCCTGAATCGGTTGAGAAATATGTAAAGGAGCTTCAGGACAAATTCATCAATCTTGCCGTGAGAGCATCGAAGAAGCCTGTTCCTTTCAGGATGGGCACAGGCAAGGGAATATGTACAATGAACATAAACCGGCGGGCCGAATTTGCCGATGGCAGTATCTGGCTTGGCAGAGCGCCTGATAAACCTTGTGATCATGATGTTACTGTCACAAAATTTGAAGACATGAGCGGAAAGCTGCTGGCTGTTTTTATCAACTGGCCATGCCATGCCACCACGAACGGCCAGGATAACTATCTCATCACAGCTGACTGGCCGGGTGCTGCAGCAAGGTATATCAAAAAACATACTGGTGATGGAACAGTTGTGGCCATTACTGCCGGCGCATCAGGTGATATTAATCCAATCTATGGCCCCGGCAAGGATTTCCGTGAGATAGAGGGAGTAGGATTTCATGTCGGAAAGACAGCATGGGAAACCTTTAACAGCATAGAGACGATGCCGGTCGAATCGCTGGGAGCAACTTCAGTTTCAATGACATTCCCGGGGAAAAAGATGACCAAAGACCATTTTCCGCAAAAGGAGTATGAAAAAGGCCCCGATGTTGAAATAGCATTATCAGCATTCAAGATAGGCCATCTTATATTGACCGGTATCTCAGGTGAGCTGATGAATGAGATCGGAAGCGCTGTAAAAAACAGGTCACCTTATTCTGCAACTGCCATAATAACCCATTGCAATGGTTCGAGCGGGTACATATGCACAGACAAAGCATTTCCGGAAGGAGGTTACGAGATAAGGGTAACCCGTCTTATGCCGGGTGCTGAAAAGCCTTTGACAGACAAAATGCTGCAGATGATAAATACGTTGTAGGCTGTCGCAAATTCGCTTCATGAGAACATTGATGAAAAAGACGGTAATCTGTAAGTCTCTTTTGATAATAATCCTCACAGCCGGAATTCTGTCATGCGATAAACCGGTACGTAAAATCTATGTTGAAGCTGAGAATTTTAAGCACCTGGGCGGTTGGGTAATTGATCAGCAGTCGATTGATCTTATCGGATCTTCATATGTTTTGGCACATGGACTCGGAGTGCCCGTTGAGGATGCTGAAACAACAATTGAAGTTCCGTCGGCCGGCAATTATCAGGTATGGGTCCGTACCCGGAACTGGGTTGCCCCCTGGAATGATGAAATGGCTCCAGGCAGGTTTCAGATTGTCGTGGAAGGCGTTCCGCTGGATACTATCTTCGGAACAAAAGGCACAAAATGGCACTGGCAGAACGGAGGCCGGGTAAGGCTGAATAAAGGAAAGATTAGTCTTTCATTGCACGATCTTACCGGATTTGAAGGCAGATGCGATGCAATATTGCTGACTGATGATCCCGGTCTGATTCCCCCGGAAAACAGCGATGAATTGTATGATTTCCGCAGGAACCTGGCCGGTCTCAATGAGGCTCCTGAAGATGCAGGCGAATATGATCTTGTAGTTGTTGGCGGAGGTGTCGCAGGATGCTGTGCTGCTCTGAGCGCTGCCAGATACGGTTGCAGGGTTGCTCTGATCCAGAACCGCCCGGTACTTGGAGGCAACAACAGCTCCGAGGTGCGAGTGGGACTATCAGGATTGATTTACCAGCAGCCCTATCCAAATCTTGGGAGGGTTGTCGATGAGATCGGATCCATAGGTCACTGGACCCTCTGGGAAGCAACCCGCGATCCTGAATCCCCGAGAAGCAGGCATATTTTGTCAGTAATTGAAAATAATCCTGAAAAGAAGATCCACAATGCCGGTCCTGCAAGCAATTACGGTGATGATAAAAAGCTGGCGGTCATTGATTCTGAACCCAACATAACACTGTTTCTTAATACGCATGTATTCAGGGTGGAAAAGGATGGAGAAAAAATCACCTCTGTAACTGGTAAAAATATTGTTTCAGGTAAAGAAATTACCGTGCGGGGTAAACTTTTTGCTGATTGTACGGGAGATGCAAATCTTGGATTTCTGGCAGGTGCTGATTACCGGATAGGCAGGGAAAGCAGGGATGAGACCGGCGAGAAATGGGCCCCGGAAAAAAATGACAGCCTTGTCATGGGCACTTCAGTTCAGTGGTTTGCCGAAGAAACCAATGCTCCTTCCTCATTCCCCGGATGCCCGTGGGCAGTACAGTTCGATGAAAAGAGTTCCTATAAGGTCACAAGGGGTGACTGGGACTGGGAAGCAGGACTGACGCGCGATCAGATCAATGATATAGAGTTCATAAGGGATTACGCTTTCAGGGTTACCTATGGCAACTGGGATTTCATTAAAAACAGAAGCTCCGAAAAGGATAAGTTTGAGAGGTACAGGCTGGAATGGGTGGCCTACATTGGCGGAAAAAGGGAATCCCGGAGACTGATGGGCGATGTCATTTTAAGTGAACATGATATTCTGGAAAGAGTTGAATATCCCGATGCATCGTTTACCACCACCTGGAATATTGATCTCCATTATCCCCTGAAGTCGGAGGATTTCAAAGGCGAACCATTCAGGGCTTACGCCGAAACACGACCGATCGATCCATACCCAGTCCCTTACAGGTGCCTGTACTCAAGGAACATTGAGAATCTTTTCATGGCCGGCAGGGACATCAGTGTCACTCATGTTGCACTGGGAACGGTAAGGGTCATGAGAACCGGTGGGATGATGGGAGAGGTTGTGGGCATGGCGGCATCGTTGTGCAGAAAACATGAGGTTCTTCCACGGGATATTTACAAAATCCATCTTGAAGAACTGAAGAACCTTATGGAGGAAGGAGTTCCTCCAAAGCAGGATTGATTTGTTTGCTGATTTATTGATATATCATTACAATGAGAATTTCATTTTATGCATTTGTTTTTTTCCAGATTCTTACAGTCTCATGTTCACAGGACAATCACAGTCTGCTTATAGAGGCTGAGAGCTTTACCTCCGCGGGAGGATGGCTGGTTGATCCTCAGTTTGTTGAACAGATGGGATCTCCATACCTTCTGGCACACGGGCTCGGAAATCCTGTGGAAAACGCAAGGACCACTGCAATTCTTCCATCAGATGGAAAATATCAGGTGTGGGTGAGGACAAAAAACTGGGCTCCCGGGGAATGGGAAGCTCCGGGTCGCTTTCAGATAACTGTCAACGGGGAAGTCATAGAGACTATCCTCGGGACAGAAGAGGGTTGGGGGTGGCAGCTTGCCGGATCAGTCAGATGCAGTGACACAACCATTACGCTTGAATTGAAAGATCTTACCGGCTTCGAAGCACGATGCGATGCTATTTATTTAACCTCCGGAAAAGACCTCCCTCCCGATGATCCCAAAGAGTTAATGCAATGGAGGAGAGATCTTCTCGGGGAGGATGATACCCCGCAACTCAGCAAATCATTTGACCTGGTAGTTGTCGGAGGCGGAATAGCTGGCTGTGCAGCATCAATTTCCGCAGCGGAACAGGGCTTACAGGTGGCATTGATACACGACCGGCCCGTCCTGGGCGGCAATGCCAGCAGCGAGATACGTGTCCACACTGAAGGGATAACCTGGAAATACAACAGGATCCTGACGATGCTGAATACTGTATGGTGGCCCAACGGATCTCCCGATGCTGTATATGATGACAAAAAGAGGCATGATAATATTGAGAAATATCCGGGCATTTCATTATTCCTGAACTGGAGAGCCTATACGACCAATGTTTCAGGGGATTCAATAACCTCGGTAGATGTCCGCCACACCTCATCGGGTGAAAAAATGCGATTCACCGCACCGTTGTATGTCGATTGCACCGGTGACGGATGGATAGGCTACTGGGCCGGTGCCGATTTTTTCTATGGAAGAGAGGATTCGGCATTATACCATGAAAACTGGGAGCTCCACAAGGAATTATGGAGCCCTGCAAAAGCTGATGGCAGGGTTATGGGGTCATCGGTATTATGGAGGACCGTCGACAAAGGAACGCCGGTAACATTTCCCGACGTGCCCTGGGCTATGCCTGTAGCGGGCGATTATGCTGCGACAATGGGCACATGGAACTGGGAGTATTCAGATGACAATGTGCATCAGGTAGATGATGCTGAACAGATCAGGGATCATATGCTGAAAGCAATTTATGGATCATTTTATAATGCGAAGCAAAATCCTGAAAATGCAAACCTGGCACTGGAATGGACCTCATACCTTGTAGGAAAAAGGGAATCAAGACGACTTGCGGGAGACTACATTTATACATTTGATGATGAAAGGAATATGAGAGAATTCCCCGATGCCGTTGTAATGGAAAAAAGAGCCATCGATGTTCATTACCAGCAAAACCTTATTGATCCCGATCAGCCCGATTTCCTGTCGGAGGCTCTTTATTACAAGCTCGATCACTATTATATCCCTTACAGGTCCCTTTATTCGAGGAACATTAAGAATCTTTTTATGGCGGGCAGATGTTTCAGCAGCTCACATGTAGGGCTGGGAGGTCCAAGGGTCATGCACACAACCGGCCAGATGGGAGCTGCAGTAGGCTATGCAGCTTCAATATGCAGGAAGTTTAATACAAGCCCGCGGGGAGTCTATTCAGAACACCTTGATGAGCTGAAGCAGCTGATTGAAAACTCAGACAAGGGGACTACAATAAAGTGACATCATTAGATGTCTTTATCAAAGCCTTTTAGCGGGGCACCGCGTTATTCTTTATATATTCTTCAACGGGAGATGAACTATCATATACATGATTGTCAAATGGTATATCAGTCTGATAATGATATCCTTCGGCCCATTTAAATCCGTATTTCTCACCCAGTTTCCTGTTATCGTTAAAGACAAATTCCTTTGTGTAATTAAAGTTGGCAGTATAGTCATCTCCGTCCAGCAATGGCAATCTATTTCCTTCCCTCGCAAGCCTTTCCCTTAGTTTTACCCCGTTATTCCCTGCGGGTCCCTTGGCAATGTTTAAAAGGTTTACAGCGATTTTTTTGTCAATATAATCGCTTATGTCAACTATCAGATTATTGGTCTGCCCTGCACGCGAATAATAATATCTTTCTTTAGGCG
>CAZTDW010000004.1:0-63514 GCA_964611835.1 uncultured Rikenellaceae bacterium
AGGGAAGGGGCAGGGGAAGGGTTAAGGTATCACTGGAAGACACTGGCAAAGAGTTGAGGAATCAACTTGTATTTGTCTGAACCTTTCTGATACTGAGTATAAAGCAAAAACAGGTGTTAGTGCGGGATAAATCATTTTTTTGAGTTTTTTATCATTAAATTTCAGTGTGTTAGAAAATGAAACCGCATTTATTTTATAAAGCGTCACAATTCATAACCTTCTCTGCCCGGACAATAGTAAAACAGATCACTGCCGGATTATTTATATCCTTATTTATTGCAATTATCCTCCTGTTGATATTTTAGGTCCTCAGGTGCTTAAGATTCTTCGTGCAGCCAGTTTACCTGTGAGAATGGACATGGGCACTCCGGCAGGACTATAGGTCCATTGTCCTGCCTGATATATTGAAGGTATAGGAGTTACAACTGCCCGGTTTGATGCAAGGATTTTATTGATTACTGGGACCGGTTCGCGGAAAGACCAGCCGGTAATCGCTCCTTCGGAAGAACCGACCCTTTTTGCATAGCTCAGTGGGGAGAATGAAAAATGTTCCGTTACTTTTTCATTTAACATGGGGAAAACTGATTCAGAAAGTATTTTAATGATCCGTGTCTCAGTTGCCTTTATAAACTCCTCATACCAACCTGCCTGATCGATTCTTTTGAATAAATCAAAATCTGCAAGTATGCTGATTATAAGTCCTGTTTTGCCTTCAGGAGCCATACCGGGATCCTTTAGAGCCGGGACAGAGATCTCGTATGTATTCAGGGCAAGAAATTTATCCAGCCAGGTAATTATTTCAGTCCTGTCCGGCTCACCCGGCACACCCAGTATCCGGTCAAGGTCCCCCCAGCGGATTTCTCCCAATCCTTTTCTTGAAGGAGTATAAAAGAAATGTCCGTTCGAAATATGTTTGAAGCTTTCAACCGGCTCATCCACTTCTGCAAAAATTGTAAAGACTGAATCCCCGCCTCTTTTTCCCAGTAAGCGATTACCGGCCAGTTCGAATTTAACCCTGACCTTTTCAGGAAGGCCTTCTGTGCTGGTTATCCTGTAAAAGGTTTTAAGATCAGCTGCCCACACAAGATTCTCGTATGTATAGTCAATGTTGTTCTGGTCAGTTACTCTTTTTGCGGAAGCATAAACATGTTGGACTGTCGTTTCCCGGCGCACCTCCCCTCCCCATTCAAGGAGTTTGTTTTCAATCGCTTCCGAAAGTTTGCCGACACCACCTGCAGGATAGAAATAATCGAGGTAGAGGGAAAAATAGCTGAGTGCAAAAAAGACAGGTGTATTCCTGAAAAAATGCTGTGATATGATATCCCTGAGTGAAGTGTTTTTAATAATTCTGTCCAGGAATGGCTCCACCGGCACATTCATACGGTTGATTTTTCCTATTGTAATCAGGAATTTCGGTAACCATGGCAGAAGCTCCCTGAACAGGTAGATCCTGTCACTTGTCAGGTCTTTGAAATTGGGATTTTCCACTCCATAAAGCACATCCATTTGCTTCATTACCTTCCGGATTATTCTTATTACCTGATCTGTTTCAGCTTCGCTTTCAGGATACAATCTCTTAAGAAGGTTACTGTATTCGGTCAGGCTTTCATAGTCTTTGATATTCAGTATTTCGTTCTCCACACCAACAGAGACATGACTTTTGACGACATTAAGCTTAATTCCCAGCTCATTCAGCATCGGGAAAATGATCCCGGCATTTTCAAGGGCCCTGATGCCGGTATCAAACCTGAAACCGTTGTGTGTAAAAGTATTCACCAGACCTCCGCATTCCCGGTTCTTTTCGATAAGTAAAACCCGGCGGCCTTCTTTGGCAAGATAGGCGGCACAGGTAAGCCCGGCTATCCCTCCTCCGACAACAATAGAATGATATTTCTTTTCGGTCATGCGGTTTCAGGCATATTGGGTTATATCCCGGACTCCGGTCATTTCCACGCTCTTTGCCCAGAGTTCATATGCGGCCTCTTTGTCAAGGGCAGGTGGTGCAGGATCTTCCATGGTAGTAAGGTTAAAGAATTTTCCGCTCACACCTTCCATTTCATCCGAGACCCCGAGATAATAGATCGCTTCTGCTGCTATATCAGTCGGCTTCAGTATCTTATCATAAATATGTTTTTTTATCCACCGGTAAACAGGACCATTTTCACGGCCGGTCTCTGATCTGACAGCGCCCGGGTGCATTGCATTTATTGTTATTCCCCGGGGCCGGAAGTGATCTGCAAATATGAGCATCGACAGCAGCTGGGCAAGCTTGGCCGACCCGTAGCTTTTCAGTCCGGAATAGCGTCGTTTCTCCCAGTTAAGGTCATCGAGGCGCAAGCCCCATGCAGCAAAACGGTGGCCTTCTGAACTGACCAGTATGATTCTGGCTTTTCCCTGCGATTTTAACTTTTCACTCAGCAGGGTGTTTATGACAAATGAAGAAAGGTAGTGTACGACAAATACCTTATCAAATCCTTCAGGAGTCAATTCTCTTCGGGTAAGATAGATCCCTGCATTGTGTAACAGCACGTCGATCGGTCTTTCAAGCTTGGTAAGTTCTACTGCAACCCGTTCAACATCCTTCAGGTTACTGAGATCGGCAATTTTGTAATCACATCTGACTCCAAATTCATTTTCAATCTCATTCTTTAAAGCCTCCGATTTCTTTTGGTTACGATTTATGCAGAGCAGGTCTGCACCATGTGAAGCAAACTTTCTTGCAGTCAGATAGCCAATGCCCGATGTGGCTCCGGTTATAACAACGAGCCGGTTCTTGAAATCCCTGGTACATATCTTTGGATCCCGCCTGTTATTTTTAACCATGGCAGCGATATTCGACCACTGATAATCATTGAAATATTTGGGCAGAAAGCTATTTGTCATAGTGTATTATCCAAATTTCTTTATCATGAATCTCCGGTAGGCCTTCCCGAACCGCGGTATATTGTCAAAAATGTCGCCCCACAGATCATAGTAATCCCTTTGCTCACTTATTTTACCCTTCTCATTTAATGTCAGCCGGCTTGATCCAAATAAGACCGAGCTTGGATTCTTCTTGAATTTAATGGTCATCTCCCATTCAATAAAAACAATATTGCCATGCATGACTGCATTTACAATATTCATTTTCAAATCCTTTGACCGGTTAGTCAGACGTTCGGTCATTGCCGTGAAATCTTTTATCCCGTGTATAGCCTGAATGGAATCCCTGAAGTATATATTATCATCGTAATAGGGGAGTATGTGTGACCAGTCGGGCTTCCCCTGTGTGTTATAGGTTTTCGACCATAATTCTTTAATGGTTTCAGCATTTAAATCCGCAGGTGCGGAATTCTTTTCCTGTTCTTTTGGATTCTCACACATATTTTAACTTGTTGTGGGTTCAGATTTTATTTCTGTCGGGGGCTGCCTTTCTATATTTTTCATGCGATATTTCTCGTAACTATTTATTCGATATTTTTCGCAATTTAACATGCTGTGTTTCCATGAATTTCCGTCCTATTTTTTCTTTTTATGAAATTCCGGTTCTTTTGGGAATATATCATCTCTTATCTGCCATAACTCTTCGGGAGTATCTATTCCTGGGTCAACCTTTACCAGCAAGACCGGATTCAGACCTTTGTCAGGGTGTTGAATATTATTGGATTTCTGATTCAGTATTTTTTTTGAAGCTCCGACAACAAATTGCTCCGATCTGTCAACAACATATCCGCTAAGGGTTCCGTTATTGTTCAGAGTCAGGTAATTGCTGAATATCTCCCTGCGTGTCAGATAGATCTCGCCCTTAAAAAACTTACCCACACTTATCTGAACGGTAACTCCGGGATGTCCGTCATTATCAGGATCTGTCAGATTGGGATCATCAGGATCGGTTGAAAGAGGTTTCAGCGGATCTCCCTCAATTCCCAGAAGGCTTGGGCTCTCCGGCCTGTGGATATGCCAGGTTCCACCTTTTTGATATACTTCAACTTCCTGAACCCTGGGTTTTATAGACCGGACTGCTTCATCACTGAATACCGATCTGGCATTCTTCCTGCTTAACTTCTGCTCTGCATGCACAAACCGGTCCGATTGCATAAGTCTTCCTTCCTCAATATAAAAGTCAGTAAAACCGTATGAAATGATGAAGGTGCGCATGGTCGTTCTGGTTGTGGTGTCCTCGTATGCCACCATATCATAGTGTGCATAATGGCCTGCAATTGCTTCTTTGGCACTTTCGGGGTCCTTCAGGTCCGATGTATCGGCTGCCGCGTGTTCAAAAATATACAAAGGCGATTCAGGCCAATCCAATGGACGTGAACAGGAATAAAATGTAGAAAAAACAGCCATAAATGCCAAAAAGCACGATTTAACTTTTTGAGTCATAGGTATAAGCTCAGAGCATGGTTTCGGCAAATCTATTTAAAAGTCTGTTCAATTCCAAACCTTTAGCTTACATACATGACTTGATCCGGAGATGGTGTGATGGACCGGCCCGGTTAAGCTGTCAATATGTGAGGGAGAAATTCTTATTATCAGTTTTTAGTTACAATACAATGCCCTGGTGTCTGGTACAGCAACACCTCCGTTTACAGGCTGAGGATGGACAGTTTTTAGCAGAGCTTTCATTTCTCTGACAATTTCAGCATATGCGGGATCTTTTGCAAGATTTCTCAATTCATTGGGATCTGTAACCTCGTTATATAGTTCAACTCCCAGTTCACCGAATCCCCATTCGGTATAACGCCATTCATTTGAACGAATACTATGGCCTGGAATATAACCTCTCTGAACCTGGGTGTACGCGGGATAATTCCATTCAGCAGCAGGATTTTTAAGAAGTGGGAGCAAACTTTTTCCTTCAAGGCTGTCGGGCGGCTTTAGTCCTGTGAGATCGGCAAGTGTCGGATAAATATCCAGCAGCTCGACTGTCCTGGTACATAATTGCCCGGAGGTACTTATCCCGGGAGCTGAAATAATCAGCGGGCATTTTGCTGATTCTTCAAAACAGCTTTGTTTAAACCACAGACCATGTTCACCAAGGTGATATCCATGATCACTCCAGAAGACCACAATTGTATTGTCTGTCAGGCCAAGTGCATCCAGTGCATCAAGTAATCTGCCTATCTGGGCATCTACAAATGATATGGCAGCATAATAGGCCAGAATACATTCCTTAGCCTGGTCGGGTGTTATTCCAAAATAGGGCCATGGTCTTGTGGAAGCCAGAGCAAGTTCAGGATATTTTTGGGGAGTATCTTCTGTTATTTCAGGCAAACTCATCTGAACTGGGTTGTAGATATTAAAGTATTTCCTGGGAGTTACCCAGGGGCAATGAGGTTTATAGAATCCGGCAGCAATAAAGAATGGTTCATCTTTATGTTTTTCTAACAATTTAATTGTTTCAGTGGCTACTTTGCCATCAGTGTGATCAATATCACTACCTTCCTTGTCAGCAAGAAAACTCATTGAGGAGCCCAATCCCCTTTTGGGAGTATAGTTTATTATATCAGGTTCGAGCGCTGTTTTATCCCTGCCTGCAGGATTAACACGTTCCATCCAGGACACTTTATCATCAAGTCCGTTTGTGCCAATGTCTCCGGGATTGCCATAATGATACATCTTCCCGACCCTGGCAACGTAGTACCCGTTATTACTGAACATCTGCGGAAGGGTGACAATATTTGGAAGATCCTGACGGAAATGATAGGTCAGGTCGAACACTCTTGTTTTATCAGGTCTCAAACCTGTCAGCAGAGAACTGCGGCTTGGGCTGCTTAGCGGCAGCTGACAATAAGCATTGGCAAATCCAACTCCTTTTGATGCAAGCCTGTCAATATTTGGGGATTTTACCAAAGGATGACCATAGCAGCCGAGATCATTGTTCATATCATCCACCGCAATGAAAAGCACATTCAACTTCCGGTCTTTGGAATATGCTGAGGATACAGCTGTTGATGTTACTAATGGTACAGCAATTATTTTCAGGAGCGGGATCTTCATTTTTCAACTATCAGATTATTGAATAATATTCAAAAATTACTATTGTGTCTTCAATTTACGATTATTTCTTTAACTGGTGATTAGTAATTTAAGTTTCGCAGTTCTTTAAAATGTTGAAATTCAAATTGGGATTGGCAAAAAAAGCAGCATGATATGTAAGTTAAATTAGTGTTTATGAATATATTAACAGTGCCTTCCAAATAAATGGTCATTCTGAAAAGTAAAATATTAATAGAATTTAAAAATTATAAGACGGTTTTACCGATAGGAAGCTTGAACCGGATTTTAAATTAAGACCTGTTTTTTTCAACTTTCTGACTGTTCAGGGAGATTCCTCATTTCGCAGATCCTTCGCACGCTCAGGTTCTGCTCATTCGGAATGACAGGCATGAGGTGTAATAAACTGGGGAAGAAACGGCGGGCCACGGAACGGAATTCTGAATGTTTTTAAATTACTCTGCCGTGGCCCGCCGTTTCTTCCCCCTGATCATACTTAATCACCGTGTCATCCCGAGCCCGGTTCACCGGGAGAGGGATCTCCCTAAAGCAGATATCGGAGCTGATAATACCAGCAATAATGGATCCGCTTTGCGGAAAAAAGTAAACCGTAAATCCGGAAACTATCGGACAGAACCTTTAGGAGATTGAATATCAATATCATAACAAAAACAGGAAAACATACAAGCGATTTATTATGCGTGTATCTTTTCCCTAGTGCGAAACTTGAATTAATAATATTATGGATTATTAACCACAAGTAAAATAGGAATTTACACAGGAAGATCAAGATTTATTTGACTTCGGCTTTTTGTCGGTGTAACTTTACTTTTAAATCATTAGAAACGACAACGGTAAACATAAAGTTATCTTATAATCTTTCGGTCATCTCATTATGTAACTTTTCGTGGAATCTTAAAAAAGTAATGCTATGAAAAAGATTTTTACACTTTCAGCAGGTATTCTGTTATTAGTGACATTTTTTATTGCAGGGGGATGCAATGGTACATCAAGCAATCAAGACGGGAGAGGCCCTAAAGTAACTACCATTCATATAAAGGCGGTTATAAAGGACGGTAAGAAACACCTTAAATTATGTGATTCAAATGGTAATATAGCCACTGATCATCTGATAACCAGTGTTGATACCGGATCCATTATTATATGGAAACTAAAAATCTTCAGCAATATAAATAGCATAGAAAGGGTATATTCCACGGAAAAGGAAAGGGAAATATTTAGGACAGATCCGAAGGAAGGCCCGGAAAATGTATTCACGCTTAAAGTGCCTAAAAATGTACCGCGCGGGGTGATGGAAAAGTATAGAATCAGATTCATCCACAAGGATGGTAAAGAAGCAGAGATTGATCCATACATTAGGATAGAAGATTAATTATAATAGCTAAGTGTATTACAGGTTATTTGCAGTTTTTTTCAGGATCCTTTTTACAGCAGTCGCTTTACCAACTGTTGTTATCGGGCAATCCACCGACAGCCTGCTCTATTTACTGGAAAACAACCTGGTTAAAGATGATTCAGCCCGATACGACCTGTTAAAAAAGATCATCAAGGGTACACCTGATTTGGAAAGCAAGCTTAAGTATTGTGACCAGGCTATTAAACTTGCTGAAAATTTAAATATCATACTTCCTGATTCATATATCTTAAAAGGCACCTGTTATATGGATTCGGGGGACCTTGCGGCAGCTCTCGAATGGTTTTTCAGGGCAGCAGATTACTGTAAGAAACAGGACAATAACAAGGGGCTGGCAAGAGCATATACATTTTTAGCTGAAGCATACAACAAGCAGGGGAACCATAATAATGAGAAATATTACCTCCGTAATGCCATTGAAATATTCAGGCACCAGAAGGATTCGCTTAAGCTTGCTAATATCCTGACTAATTTGGGATATGCATATTACAGCATGGGGCAATATGACAGTGCGTTGATCTATTTTTCCGGCACAGCTGATATATACAAAGACATGGACCGAAAATCTGACTACGCGTATTGTATCGGAAATTCAGGACTGGTATATTCAAAACTATCAGATTTTAACCGTGCGGAAGACTACCTGCTTCAGGCAATAGAAATACTTACAAAACTGGATGATAAGCGGGCCGTCACCGAATATTTGATAGAATATGCAAACATTCTTCAGCATAAGGGAGAAATTGACAGGGCTGCCGCCGTTGCAAATCAGGCATTTGTCAGCTCCGTAAAGAACGGATATAAAGAATATGAACGAGATGCAGCCCATGAACTTGCCCGGCTGTATCAGTTTTCAGGAAGATATGACAGCGCTTTCCATTATCTGACGGTGTATATAAATGCCAACGACAGTATCAGAAATGATCAAGCCATTCAGAAAATGGCCGATCTGCGTACAGAATTTGAAGTAGCCAGAAAGCAGGCGGAGGTAGAGATACTGGAGAAAAACAAGGTAACCCAGCGAATTGTCAATTTCGGACTGGCAGTCATCCTGTTGCTGGCCATAGGGCTAATACTGCTCTATTATTCAAGCCTCAAACGTTCGAAAAAGCTTATGGCGGCTCTTGATGAACGCCGGATAATGCTGGAAAAACAGAGCAGCGAACTTAAAGAAATGAACAATACAATTGTAAAAGCCCATGAAGAGCTGAAACAATTGTATGAGGTCACCAATGCACAGAAGGAAGAAATAATAAGCAGCATTAACTATGCGGAAAGAATCCAGAAAGCAGTCCTTCCACCGGAGGATTATATTAAAGAGTTAATTAATGAACATTTCATATTCTATCAGCCAAAAGAGATCGTAAGCGGTGATTTCTACTGGGTAAAGCAGATAAATCAGTATATCATTCTTGTTTCTGCTGACTGTACGGGTCATGGGGTACCGGGAGCCTTGATGAGCATGCTTGGTATAAGCTATCTGAACGAAATTGTTCAGCGCAAGGAAATAACGATGGCAAATCAGGTCCTGAATGAGCTGAGAAAGGAAATCAAGCACTCCCTGCGGCAAACCGGGAAAAAAGAAGAATCAAGAGACGGGATTGATATGGCTTTGGTGGTTATTGATACTTCCACTGGTATGATGCAATATTCAGGTGCATTCAGTCCGCTTTATATTGTAAGCCATGATAACGGTGAACCGGCACTAAAAGAATTAAAAGCTGATCAGATGCCGGTCGGGGTACACTTTTCGAGCGACAAGCCATTTACCAATCATGAATTTAAGCTTGAAATAGGAGATACTTTTTACATCTCAACGGATGGTTTTATTGATCAGACCGGGGGCAGTAACAAGACCAGATTCGGCAGCAATAATTTCAGGAAACTTCTCCTGGAGATTCACGACAACCCCCTTTTCGAACAAAAGAAAATTTTACAGCAGACTCTTACAGACTGGATGGGAAATAATCCCCAGAGAGATGATATCCTGGTGATAGGTGCAAGATTGTAAAATTGTAGCTGTAAAAATGATATGAAAAGCTTTGGTATTCTTCTTATAAAGGGTTAAGAACTATCCGCTTAAAAAAGATCTCAGCACCCTCAGACTGGATCTGTATCCGTCCTTTTTGGGGCTTTACATCAAAAGCATGGTTTACCAGAGTGCCATTGAGATATACAATGATCTCCTTATCTTTTACAATACATTCAATCCTGTTCCATTTTCCGACATGTTTTTCGATATCTTCTGTTCCTCGAAATCCTTTTATGTCTTTCCATCCCGGATCACGTGCGAACCAGTTTATCCGACCTGAGTTTATGGTTACCTTATTTCCGGAAGGCTGAAATACGTGTGATCCACCTTGCTGCACAGGAGCAACGGGGCAGGTGACTGAGAAATTCCGGCTTCCATCACCGACAACGATAAAATCACCTGTTCCCCCTTCAATGATCTGACATTCTATCGAATGCATCCAGGTGCCGTCCGAACCGCCATCCTCCCCGACAGAATGCAGGAGCAGCCCGCTGTCCCTGGCTTTATCAATCCTCGGTTCATAAGTTATCTCACCCCACTTGAATTCAACGGTTATTTTATAATTTTCAAATTCATCATTTGATGTTATGCAACCAAACTCCTCTCCGGAAATTCTGATCATACGGTTCTGGACCGTAAATACCTTTTTGGGATCCGTATTCTTTCCCCTGTCCTTAATATAGGTGTACCAGCCATCAAGGTTTTTACCGTTGAACAATTTTATCTCTAATTTTTTGCCATACTTTAATTCCGGACCTGAAAGATCACCAGAGCTGGTAAAGCCGGTTCCCGGTATAACCAAAATCAGAAGGATCATTACCAGCAAATTCAACATGGGCCTTTTCATAACTTATTGTTTTTTAATTTAAAAGAAAAATTCACATACTATCTTATCTTAACCTGAATCCGGCAGTAAATACTAAGGTTTTTGATAACCTTCAATGAAAATTCAAAATTTATCGTATCAGATCCCAATACCCCAATCAGTATGTGTTTAGTTTATCACGAACTGCTTCATTAATTGCGTTCAGCAATGATTTTCTTCCTGAAGCGTCATAACCAAGTTCCCATATCATAATTCCCGCAGCTTCCTTTTTTGCCAGTTTCGTTTTATTCTTGATATCAGGTATCCCGTTATAATACATGATATAACCATTTGGAAGGTGCCAATGGTCGACCCACTCGGCACCCGCATACGTCGAAACAATATCGCTGTATTTCATATAGGCAATAACAGGATCGGCCAGACCGGGACCAAATCCGCGTCCGTAGAATGGTACGCCCAGAACAAGCTTTTCCTTTGGCACCATAAGGGTAAACCGGTAATGGTCCAGATCGTCCATCGCATCTATGTAGGTTGAATGATGTCCGGGGCGATCCGGCCTGCTCTGTCCGGTATGGTCGTACGACATGATATGGATCAGATCAAACAGGGACAGCACTTCCTGTGTTACGTTATCAGCGGGGCGGCTGGGCAAGGCTACAGTAATCAGCTTATTGTGGATTCTTAACGCCTGTGACAGTTCCTTTATGAAAATCCCGTAATTGGGATCTGTTCCCGGGATGGCAGGATTTTCTCTCGGAAAAGATCGTGATATTGCCATGCCGTTTGGCCCGAAGACATAGCCCAGTTCCAGATCGACATCAACTCCGTCAGCATCATATTGAAGGACCTTTGACACCAGGTTTTCAATAAGCATCTGCCTTGTCTTGTTTTGTTTCAACAATGCATGGTATTCCTCCGGGCTGGCTCCTCCTCCAATGGAATAAAGGACCTTTACATCATGTTTATGTGCCGCTTTAATGAATGGGATCAGGGCATCAAGGTTCCTGTTAAAATTCCCTGAAACGTCGGGATTGACAAAGGCCAGATTTACATGTGTAAGTTTATTGAAAGGGAACTGGGAAATATCCGCTTTCATTGCCGCGTCAACGCCGTAATACCCGACAATTTTGAAATCAGGTTTGGGATTCTGGGAATTTGTTCTTAAAGAGATAAAGCACACGCAGATAAGGATCAGGAAGAACTTGGTTCTCATGGCAATTTATTGTTATGATTAAACAAATATATTATTTGATTTTAGAAAAGCTGAATTTCTCCCGTATAAAAGATGCTCCGGAAAGTTATTCAGTGGCTTAGATTTATTTGACTTCAGTCTGCTGTTGGTGTAAATTGCATGATTATACAACATTTGCAATAGTTTATTTTCTGCACTTGTAAATTCTTAACAAATGAAAACAATCCCGTATCTTGTAATTGCCATAATAATCTGTTCCTGCCAAACAAAAACCCAAATTATACATGTTGATATGAGTGAATCAGAAGAAGCCGTTAAAAAAGTACTGGAAGCACACTGGTCTGCAGTAAAAGCAAAAGATGCCGATGCAGTTATAGCCCTGGTAACAGATGATTTTCTTTCATGCGGCTCTGATCCGGAAGAATTCTGGAATAAGACAGATATGTACAATACCGTTAAACGGATGTTTGGCAATACGGAATTAAAAACAGATATCACAGTCGATAAACGTGAAATACGAATTGCCGGAGATGGCAATTCAGCAATTGCCCTGGAGCAGATGTATTTGAAACCTTTCAGTCAGAAGATGCCAGTCCGCACCATATATCATCTCGTAAAAGAAAATAATACATGGCTGATTGATTTTACAAGCACCGGGTTTATTCCGAAAAACGAAGATATAGGAAAACTCAATAAGGCACTGGAGTAAAATCAATATTCGCTCCTAAAATTGACTTAAGCCTCTGCTTAATAATGTCCCTTAAGTCACTGTCTAATCTTTCAAGCACCTTACTGCCATCCCATTCCGCTTGTTATAGTTATTATCATCAATAAATACAAAGTCATAATAAAGCATTATGATATTTGCCCGGTCCGTACTGAACCCGGTCGATGTCCACCAGTACCCGACCCAGCCATAGCTCATGGTGCTTCCCATCTCATTTATCCTTCCGGAAGGAAGACCGGTCCAGCCCGACTCATTTGTAGCTCCTGCATTTGGTTCTTCCCAATGGCCGGTTCCGGCTTCCTTCATTTTACCTCCCGTATTTGTTTCCCCACCAAGGAAGGCAATAAGATCAGTGTATTCATTATAAGCAGGGACATGCCACCCGGCGGGGCATAATTTCCCGGTTGAAACCGTGTACCAGTTATACATGGCTCCGCAAAAATCTTTATAGACAGCGGGTGAATTAGCGTACCAGGCATAAGCGGGAGTTGAAAGGGTTGACCAGTCCTGCGGATTATTTACAAATGGTATGGATGCGCCATCATTATATCTGGTTGTCCTCAGATTCTCGGCCATCCAGGTCTGATTGCCGATAATAATGGTTTTGTAGACATTGCCATCAATGTCTGTTACAGAACCATAATTTAAATCCGGATTAAAATTTATTGGACCAAGGCCATCCGTTGTTTTAAAGGCAAGTTCATTACCGTATGTAATTCCTGCTTCAGTTACCGCATAAGCCCTGGCAAAATAGTCTGTACCGGGCAGCAGACCGTCAATATGGCTGTCAAATGATCCATCCCCTGAACCATTTTCAGCATGCAAGCCTTCAACCGACGGATTTGATTCCGTTCCCCAGCAGACACCTCTGGCTGAAATTCCTGATCCTCCGTTGGCATTGACGATACTGCGGACCCCTGCCGTAGTCTGGCTTACGTCAAAAACCTCACTGGTGGTAACAACAGGAAAGATATGGAGTGTTGTGAAAGTTATCTCATTCCCGTATGATGTTCCTGAGTTATTGGTAGCCCAGGCTCTTATATAATAGGTGGTCCCATAAGTCAATCCCGTCAGCACTGACGTAAAAATACCCGTTCCGGTTCCATCGCTTGTCTTGTTATCCGAAATTGAAGGATTGGGATTAATGCTCCAACAAACCCCTCTGGAAGTAACCGATGCACCTCCATCACTCACAATATTGCCTCCGGATATTGCAGCTGAATGAGTTATTTCCGTAATCTCAGCTGTATTAAGTTCAGGAAGGGAAGCTTGCGGAGTTTCAAATGTCAGTTCATTACCGTATGAAGTTCCCTTATTGCCTGAAGCATATGCCCTGACATAGTATTTTGTTCCGGCTTCAAGTCCTGTGAGAAGACTGACAAAATCACCGGGCCCGGAACCATCAGCAGTATGGAAGCCCGTAAGCGCAGGATTTGGAGAAGTTCCCCAGCAGACCCCCCGTGCGGTTACATCTGCTGCCTCATCAGAAATCACATTACCTCCCGATACCGCTGTATTCGCTGTTATGTCCGTAACAGGTTCGGTGGTAAGTATTGGAATCCCCGGGTCCTTTTTACAGCCATTGACTGAAATGACAGCAACGGCAAGGATCACAATTGCCAGAAAATAAGCTGGTTTTTTCATTTAATCAGTTTTAATTAATAATTATAATTCAATCGTGGATTCAATGTCGATCTGGAAGATTTTCTGAGAAATGTTAATTCATCCCTGAACAGGCGATTATTAATTAATCTATTCATAATCAATAATATGGAATAAGATATATGAATTATTTACTATAATATTCCAGGGGTACCTTGTTATAACAATTGACAGTTCAAAAGGTTCATAGCACCTTGTGGAAAACCTGGTCACAGTGGGAACCGGTTTTTCCAATACACTTAGATTTATTTGACTTCGGATTTCTGATGGTGTAACTTAGAATATCATTGTTGGATGACAGATTTTCTGATTAAGAATAAGAGGAACCAGATTAATTACTGGCTAAATAATCAAAACACTTAAATATTATGAAAACGATCGTTGACCTTCTGGAGAACAGTGCACAGAAGTTTAGTGACAATCCCTATCTTCTTGAAAAAAGGGGAGACAAGTATGAAGCTGTAACTTTCCGGGAAACCAGGCAGCAGGTCTTTAAGGTTGCGGCAGGACTTTTAACTCTTGGGATCAAGAAAGGCGACAGGATAGCATTATTGTCTGAATCCAGGACTGACTGGGTGGTAAGTGAACTTGGTATTTTGTACACAGGTGCCGTGAGTGTTCCGCTTTCTATCTTATTAAAGGAAAGCAATGATCTGAAGTTCAGGTTAAACCATTCAGAATCAAGATGGGTGATAGTTTCAGGTCTCCAGTATGACAAAATAAATTCCATCAGGAAAGACCTTCAGAGCCTTGAAAAAGTGATTCTTCTTGATGAGAGGGAGACCTATGACACTGATGAGATATTCATAGGGAAGGTCAGGAGTCTGGGAGAAGAATATCTGAGCAGGAACCCGGATAAATTCACCGATACATTCAGATCGGTGGGTCCTGATGATTATGCAAATATTTGTTACACTTCGGGAACGACAGCTGATCCCAAGGGAATAATCCTGACCCACAGGAATTACACAGCCAATATTGAGCAGGCACTGACACTTTTTGACGTTCCTGAATGGTGGTCGACACTGCTGATACTTCCCTGGGATCATTCATTCGCCCATACGGTCGGAATTTATATAATGCTGGCTGTCGGAGCAAGTCTTGCGGCAGTTCAGTCAGGAAAATCCTACCTTGACAGTCTGAAGCATATTCCTCAAAATATTAAGGAGATAAGACCTGTTTTTCTCTTCAGTGCACCGGCCCTGGCGAAAAACCTGAGAAAAGGAATTGAAAAAGGTATCAGGGACAAAGGATCTGTCATTGAAAAGCTGTTCAGACATGCATTAAAGATTGCATATTGTTATAACGGCATTGGCTTGGACCGCGGGAAAGGATTCAGGGTCTTTCTGAAACCGCCTTACTTTCTTTATGATCTTATTTTGTTCAAAAAGATCAGGGCAAGCTTTGGCGGAAGATTAAAGTTTTTCATCGGAGGAGCAGCATTGCTTGATATAGAACTCCAGAAATTCTTCCTGGCAATCGGGATCCCGATGCTCCAGGGATATGGCCTGACGGAGGCTTCGCCTGTGATTTCAGGAAATACAGAAAAAAGATTCAAATTAGGATCCTCCGGATTGCTGGTTAAAAACCTGAATCTGAAAATATGCGATGAGGATGGTAATGAGCTTGCTATGGGGGAAAAAGGGGAGATAGTCATACGTGGAGAAAATGTAATGAAAGGATACTGGAAGAACGAAACTGCCACCAGGGATGCCATACGCAATGGATGGCTGTTTACGGGGGATATGGGATACATGGACCAGGACGGATTCCTGTTCGTGCTTGGAAGGTATAAAAGTCTTCTTATTTCAGACGATGGTGAAAAGTACAGTCCGGAAGGAATAGAAGAAACAATAACTGACAGGTCTGTCTTTATCGATCAGATGATGCTGTATAATAACCAGAACAAATACACTGTTGCCCTGGTGGTGCCAAACAGTGATGCATTGATAAGATGGGCCAGAAGCAAAAATATCGGTCTTACTGATGAAACTGGTTTTACCGCAGTATTAAATGAATTAAAATCTGTTTTCAACCAGTATATGCCTGAAGGGGTATATGGTGACCTTTTCCCGTCAAGGTGGTTACCTTCTGCCATTGCTGTTCTCGATGAACCATTCAATGCCGATAACAAGCAATTGAACAGCCTCGGGAAGATGGTAAGGGCAAAGATCATTGAAAAACATAGGGATACGATAGAATACCTTTACACACCTGAAGCAAAGAATATCATTAATCCCAGGAATCTTGAATCAATAAAGAAACTGCTAAAGCCAGCTTCCATGTAGTTGGTTCTGATAAGAATAAGGTAATTCAAAGGGCAAGGTATGGACATAGGTTTATTTGACTTCGGATTTTTAACGTCGTAACTTTAGAAAACAATAGCATATTATGAAAACTAAATTCCTTTCACGGATTAAGCAGAGAAGACATCTATTGAACAGCTAATTATTTTTCTGCCTTGCAACAGCCTGTTCGGCTTCCTTTAAATCATTTTCAAGGTCATTACTGTAGCCTGTCCATTTTTCGAAGACTTCCTTTAAAATAAGCAGTGCTTCTTCATGTTTGCCAAGCTTATGAAGAGCCAGTCCTTTCATCCAGAGAAGGTCAAGGTCGTCAGGAGCCCTTTCAAGGCCTTTCATGGCTAATTCAAGGCCTTCATTTATATTGATCCCCGATCTTATTAATATCCGGCTTAGGTTATAGATCCGGGCAGTGTTTTCAGGTTCAAGATCATAGGCTTTCCTGGAATATTTCTCTGCTGTAATTGTATCCTTTCCCGATAAATACAAATAAGCAACAGCCAACTCTTCAAATGATTTGGAGTAATTATTTCCTGATAAATATGATCTGAGCTCAGAAATATTGTTTCCGGCAGCAAGGGTATCTCCCAGCATAACATTACTGCTTCCCTGATATGCAATTAACCAGGGATCATTTGGCTTGATCTGTAATCCCTTTTGACTAATCCTTATTGCTGATTCCGGTTTATCAGCCAGAAGCAATGCCTCGCAATAAGCTCTGTAATATCTGTCATATTTCCAGTCACTACCTCTTTCAAGGCTGATTTCTTCGACTTTTTCAAATGCCTCCACTGCCTTATCATACAAATCCGAAAAATTTGAATAGGTCAAACCAATGTCTAACCATAATAATCGGGATTCTATTCCGGACTTTTCAAGTAAATCACAATACCGTAGTATATCCTGCTGGCTTTTACCATAATAACAAGCATGCCACATTCCCAGCCAGTTTTGATACTTTGCCGGGAGTCTTTCCCTCCCTTCATAAGCTTTTTGAGTCCATAATACAGATTGATCCCAACTCCCGCTTGAACCCCAGAAACTATAAGCAAACGCAATGTAAAATTTAGCAAAAGTAAAGGTTGAGTCAATCTCCAGGGCTCTTTTCAATGATACGACAGCAGACTCGTAATCCGAAGTTAAGATCAGGTTTACTCCTTCAATAAAATACCTGTATGCTTCGGCTGAATTCGGATAAACCTCCCTGAAATCATTATCCGCTTTTTGTTCAAGGGACCTGATCTCGAGGTAGTCTTTCAGTTTATTGCATAATGAATCTGTGAGCGCAAGATATTCTGAGGACTTTAAATCCCCTTCAACCTGATTGGTATAGACAATGTCCCCGGTTTTGGTATCAACCAGCTTGGAGAGGATCCGGTATCTGCCTCCCGTCCCCTGGAAACTGCCTGATATATATGTTTCAGCATTGACCTTTTCAGCCACCTTTCTGGCCCGGGAGGGTGAAATTCCTGCCGTGAAAACCTCATGCATGCTCTCCATTGCTTCAAACATGGTCTGGTCGTCGCGAAGGGCAAGTTCGGAAGAACCGGCAAGCCCGTTGATAATCAGGGATGAAATACCCCGCTGGAACCAATTCAGCGTGGTATCCCCGGTGAGATTCTCAAAGGGCATAACGGCAATTGAAATTCTCCCGTCCGTGTCTCTTATGGCTTCAAATTTGTCCTTTTTGAATATTATCGGATATAGTAAAATTCCCGCTATTATTATCAATGCGCTTATGGCAAGAGGAGCGAGCAGCTTATATTTCCCCCGGGAGGTATGTTTTGCAAATAACGATTTTCTATCTTCATTTACAGATTCTCCGGGCAAGACCCTGGTCTGATTGTGTTCCCTCCCTTCCCGGACCTGTCCTGCCTTTATTCCAAGAATGATCTCTTTTATCGCATGTGCTGTTTTGTTTATCTGGTCATTATAGTAGGTTTTGTTGAGATTGTCCTGCGGGTGTTCCTCATTCACTCGCAGGGGCCGGTTTACCCCTGAGGATGTTCTGAACACAAAATCCATTGCCCTCAGTACGGTACCTGTTTCCTTCTCGAACAGCTTTACGTCCTCCGGTTCAATATCATGGATCCGGATGGGCAGAATCCTGCTTGCTACATTTCCGCTCCTGAGTTTTATATCCTTTCCATAGGGATCGTTTTTAACCATCCCGAGAAAAGGCAAAAACTCATACTGCCATGCATAACTGCCGGGATCGCAATAGGTCTGAGAAAGAACAGGAATGAATATGAGGCATTTCAGTTTGTCCTCAAGGCTCTTTTCCACATGGTGCGTTTCCTGAAGGCGGTCGTGGGGATTTTCATCGAAATATACTGAAACATCTTCCTTAAATGTAGCTTCCAGTTCGGCCTTCAGGGCTTCAACGAAATTACTAACCCACTTGTCGCCTTTATTATCCTTCGGGCGGTAGGAAATAAAGATGTCATAATTATATCCTTCAACGATGCCTGACATCTGAGGATTACTTGTTTCACTATCAAATTTAAACCTTAATTAAACCAAAGTCAATTTTCTTTCATTTGTGAGAAGAAACTGAACCTAATTAGTTGAGCCACGAAGAGTTAATGCAATGATATATAACGAGTTGGCTGAGTTTATTTGATTTCCGATTTTTGGAGGTATGACTTTCATCAATATTAGCGACTTACACTTAATGAATAAAATATTTATTTTTAACTCAAATATTTACCTGCGAAACTTTTACGTATCATCTTGCACAAAAAGAAAATGAAAATAATGAAGGTTCCACGCGAACCACTTAATTTACAATAATATAATAAAACTATTTTCTTGTGAAAACTATAGTGTTCCAGATAATCATTTTACTGATTGTAACTTCATGCGGAGCTGACAGAAATCAAGCTGACAAGATTATGGTTTCTGTTGACTGGATTGATACAGTTAACATATCCAAATCATACGCCACCCTTCAGGTTATCCCCAATCCTTCACACCAGACTGGTTCTCATCTTCGTGAACCTCTATGGAACTCATTAAAGGAACTTAAGGCTCATTATGTTCGCTACAGTCCCTGGGGCATTTATCCCGAACTGAAGATAGCAGCGTTGAAGCCTCCAACCCCTACTAAAACATACTGGGATTTTTCATCTCTTGATCCCTTGTTTGATGATTTCATGTCAGCAATGGGAGGAAGGCTTGTTGTAATGAATTATCAGGCAATTCCGGGATGGATGTTCCTTGATCCACGTCCGGAGAAACCCGGCAAGGAGATTGGCAGCCTGTTAAGAGATAGTTCAGGTATGGAACTTGCAGAATATTTTGCCAGGATCGTTGCATGGTACACAAAAGGAGGATTCAGGGATGAACACGGAAGATGGCATGAATCCGGACACAGATATAACCCGGGCATTTGGGAGATCCTGAATGAACCTGACCATGAGAGTATTGCAATGACAAAAGAGCTATATACCTCACTTTATGATGCAGTGGCCGGGGAGATACTGAAAGTGCAGCCAGATATGAAATTTATGGGCCTGTCCATGGCCAATATGCATCTGGCACAGGAATGGACCTCTTACTTCCTGGATAGGGATAATCATAAAAAGGATGTTCCGATCGACTACATTTCATATCATATGTATGCAACACTTCCCGGGAAAAATGATAGTCCGGAACTCTATCCCATGAATGTTTTCAATCAGGCCGACAATCATCTGAAGACCATAAGCATTGTTGATTCGATACGTCAGAAATTATCACCGGATACAAGGATTGATATTAATGAGAGCGGGATCCTGTTCAGGGAACCCCCGGCAGGGTGGGGAAGGATGAAAGGTGATTCTATCGATCTTTCTTTCTGGAACCTCTCTGCAGCTTATTATGCATACATATATGCCGGTCTTTCAAGACTGGGAGTTAACATTATCGGAAAATCAACATTGTGGTCTGATCCGAATGACTGGCCTGAAGTTTCCTTGTTAAACTGGAAGAACGGTAAGCCCAATGCGAGATATCATGTGCTTAAACTTATTATAGAAAATTTTGGTCCGGGCGACGCTATTGTTAAAACTTTCACAGGTCATTCCGGAGATGAAAGCCAGCTTCTTGCACAGGGATTCATAACATCTGACGGGACGAGGAAGATATTATTAGTCAACAAGAGCAGTAACGATCTTAAAGTAAGAATCAAGGGACTCAAAACGGGGAATGTCTGTTATGTGGATCAGACGACAGGATTTGAACCTCCAGCTTCAATGGAAATTTCGGGATCAGACCTGATGATCCGAAATTTTGGGGTGGCTGTTTTGATAGTAAAAAGATAATCGGCAGCATTGCCGAGGGTATAATATTTTTTATCTGTCTTGAACTCTTAAGTCTGAAAGGGTTTAATATGTTGAAAATGTATCGCACAAGTGTTATAACAAAATTATGAAGAACTTTATGATAGTATTAAAGTTTATGCCCCAGACTTTATTAACTGTGCTGGTAGCCCTATTCATACATGCTCAGACACTGACAGGTCAGACTGAGATTTCAAAGTGGCAGTATGGGAAAAAGGGAGCTGTTTCAATAACATATGATGATGGTTCAATTAATCAGTTCAGAAAGGCTGTGCCAATCATGAACCAGCTGAATATGCCTGGCACCTTCTTTATAAACACAGGTAATATACCTGGTTCAGTATACCAGGCTAAGTTCATAGGTCGTCCGGTAAAAGAGATAATAAATGAAGCAAAAACGATTCCGACAACCAGGAATAATTTCTATGAAAGGGCTTCAGCTGCCAGATTCCTGGGTTACAGGGGTATATCTGAATATTTCACAAATGCAGGCGGGCAGCTTGATGCAGGCAGGGAAGAAGAGGCATTCAGGATCATTGATGATCTTTACAGGAAAGTCAACTGTGGGGAATTTCTGCCGGAGACAGGATCGGAGAGAAAAGGTAACCGTGAAAATATTCTGACCTGGGATATGATTAAAACATTCGCTTCACAGGGGCATGAGTTTGCCAGTCATACGATCGGACATCCCTACCTGGGAGTGCTTGACGAACCCAATATGATCTATGAACTTGAGAAAAGCCGTGACGATATACTTAACCAGCTTGGACCAAAACATACATTTTCAGCTGAAACTCCATATTGTTCACAGGATGAGAGGGTTCTGGATTATGCGTTCAGATTTTATCCGGCTGTAAGAAGCGGTCTGACTGATGAATTCTTTCAGCAGATCAGGTTTTCCAGCCACAAGACACCAGTCAGTCAGGAAAATGAATATGTGCAATGGCAGCGTGGTACTTACACAAAAATACCTTTGTCGGTATATAAGGACTGGGTTGATACAACAGTCTGTCAGAATAATATCTGGCTTGTTCTGATAATCCATGGGTTGGATGGGATAGGATGGGAACCGGTGAAGAGCGAAGAAATTGATGAGTACTTCAGGTACATCAAATCGAAAGAGAATGACCTGTGGATTGCAACATATGGTGATGTGACCAGATATATCCGCGAAAGGATGAAAGCTGAAGTAAAATCATCAGAGACCAGGAGAAAAATAACGGTAACACTCAAACACTCGCTTGATAAGAACATTTATGATCTTCCGCTTACACTCAGGACTGTGGTTAAACCGGGGTGGGATGAGGTGACAGTGAGACAGAACGGTATTGAAAAGAGGATCAAAACGCAGCAGGAAGGCGAAGTAACATTTGTGCTGTATCAGGCACTGCCAAATTCCGGTAAAATTGAGATTTCAGAATATAAATAATCTGATCCGGCAGAAAAACCGGTGATAACGATCATAACATACAGAAATGATTGAACCGGCTAACAAAAGGAGAAACAAATGGATTTTATCCATCTTTTATTCGGCATTAAGCCCCTCAATTCTTAATTTCAGATAAAGCCAACCGAGCAGACGGGGAAAAATAATAGCTTTCGCCACTCTCAAAGGAGGAATCTTTGGAGATATCCAGGGTACTTTAATGTTTTCAATCATTGGTGTACAGATTTTTAAATAACCGATTGCTTTTGTCACTGCTCACTTCGACCAGGAGTTATTTACAGTCGAAGTTTGAGAATCTGAAAGTCATTTCTGACTATCTTCGGGAATTCAATAAGGTTTAAATATTCCCCTATATCAAAACTATTTTCAACACTTCAGATAAATGACATCACACACAAAAAACGGATAGTCACTTCCCCGATGTGGCAGTATGCTGCAAGAGAGCCGGGAGATGATGTGGGATGGCCGTTGCAGTATCTGAGGGCGAAGAAGGAGTAAAGGCATAACGGCATTAAGGCATTGAGGATTCCAAGATTAAGTAACAAACTTTTAACAATGGAAAAAAAAGAAGATGATTATCTGGCGCCACACTTCGTACAACGGAGTAATTGGCTCAGGGCAGCTGTTCTCGGCGCAAATGATGGTATTTTATCAACCGCAAGTCTTGCTATAGGTATTGCGGCAGCAAGTGAACTTAGAGAACCCGTAGTACTGGCAACAGTGGCAGGTCTGGTAGCCGGAGCGTTGTCAATGGCTGCCGGAGAGTATGTTTCAGTCAGCTCCCAGACCGATGTTGAAAAGGCAGACATAAGCCGCGAAATTCAGGAATTACAGGAAATGCCCGAGCTTGAACTGGAACGGTTAACTGAAATTTACGAGAAAAGAGGCCTGAAAAGAGAAACCGCCCTGACCGTTGCAAAGGAATTAACCCAACATGATGCCCTGGGCGCTCATTTGAGGGATGAACTGGGCTTAAACGAAATATCTCAGGCCAGGCCAATTCAGGCTGCATTTGCATCGTGCGGATCATTTGCTCTCGGAGGATTACTTCCGCTTCTGGTCACCCTGTTCATGCCAATGAAATTTATGGAATATTCACTCTATGTTTTTGCCATCATTTTCCTCATTATGCTTGGAATCATAGCTGCCAGAGCAGGTGGATCGAACATAAAAAAAGCAGTGATCAGGATCACGTTCTGGGGTACAGTAGCTATGGGGTTAACCGCATTTGTAGGGTATTTATTCGGAGTTAACCTTGGATAACTTCAGGGTGGAACCAAAGCGCCCTGAAAGTGCCGGCGGCCATAAGCACCTTACGTCATTCTAAACTGGTTTATTCAGGCAGGTGTCACGGTTCATAGATCATCTTCCTTGTCATGCCACCATCGATGATAAGGTTAATGCCATTAACAAAATCGTTCCCATCAGCTGTAAGGTAAAGACAAGCCCGGGCAATATCGTCAGGCTTTCCGACCCTGCCCGACAGATGCTGGTTATGATCGGATTCACGAAGAAGACTGTAGTCACCGGTCTCGATCCAGCCCGGACTGATGCAGTTTACCCTTATATGGTCGGGTGAAAAGGATGCAGCCAGAGAATGGGTAAGCGATACTATACCGCCTTTCGAAGCAGCATAGGCTTCACTTGCCGGTTCTGACATAATAGCCCTTGTCGAAGCTATATTCACAATTGATCCACCTCCATTCTCCCTCATTATCCTCGCAGCCTCTCTTGAAAACAGGAAAGCCCCCCTTAGATTGGTATTGATTATCTCATCCCAATCCTCAATTGTGATCTCATAAGGAGATCTCCATGCTGAAATGCCAGCATTGTTGATAAGGATATCTATAGTGCCAAACATTTCCCTGGTCTTCGCAATCAGATCTTCAATGTCGCCAGGACGGCTCACATCCGTTTGCTGAAAAACTGCACTGCCACCTGATGAGAGTATCTGTCCTTCTGTTTCCCGGCCTGAATCACTGTTTTTCTCAGCTATTACGACTTTTGCTCCCTCTGAGGCGTAAGTCACGGCAATACACCGTCCTATGCCTTTGCCCGATCCTGTAACAATGACAACCTTTTCTTTGAACCTCATAGTTTTTTCTGGATTTACTGCAGGATTAAAGGTAGGCAATAAAATGGTTTCTTCAATTTTGGTTTTCTCAGCCTGCGCCGGCGTTACGTGGCAGAAAGCCGGCAGCAACCTGTCATCGTTTGGTTACGGGGATTGAGGCGGGCAAGGCATTACAAGATCCTGGCTCCCCGGTATCGGTTGCCGGTCCGGACCGACCAACTTAAACCAGCGTTATTCATGTGACCGGTTGAAAAAAGTAATTTCCCGGCGGAATGCAATCAAGGCTACCGTATCTTAAAATCTAAGGCTATTTCTTTTTTGATTTCAATACTAGATTGTATGAGTGGTCGATCCATGAAAACACTTCCTTATCAGGAACAGATCCATCGATAAAAATAGTGTTCCAGTGTTTTTTATTCATATGATAACCCGGTATTACGGTTGAATGTCTTTCTCTTAATTCAACAGCCAGGACCGGGTCGCATTTCAGATTAATACTAAGCTCACCTTCGAGATTGACAAGGGCAAAGATCCGTCCCTCTGTTTTGAAAACAAGTGTGTCATCGCCAAACGGGAAGCTTTCGGTGACATTTCTTTTCGAAATACAGTATTCTCTCAGGGTTTCGATATTCATAAGCTGCAACGGAGGATGGTGGTAATATCTTTAACACGATTTAGTGTCTGCAAGTTATGATATCATTATGTATTTGTCAAGTCTTTGCGGCTTCATACAAGTTCAGAGCTTTTAAAGGATATCCTTGCAGATATTGCTGATGCCGGGGTGCCGATCATGTTTGTCAGGTCTGATAAAGAAAGATACATTTCACAAAATAACAGTTATTTAAAGGTGATGCAGGATTGTCAACAGAATATGGTATAAAGTGGTCAATGACCCTGGTTTGTGTACAGCGAACATATTAAGGAATCGATTGTTAATGATTAATTAGCTTAATAATCAATTACCATGGAAAAAATCGGAATCATAGGTTCAGGACTCGTTGCAAAAGCGCTTGCAAAGGGACTAATAAAACACGGTTACCAGGTTTTTGTAGGATCAGGTAACATGGTAAAGCGGGAAGAAGTTAAAAATGAGACAGGTGCCTTAACAGGATCATTTAAAGATGCAGTTGAATTTGCCGATACTGTCATCCTTGCGGTAAAAGGTACTGCAAGCGAAAAAGTCGTAAGCGGACTTTCAGTCGATCTTAAGGGAAAAACAGTCATTGACGCCACTAATCCGCTTGCTGACAAGCCACCAGTAAATGGGGTACTTAGTTACTTCACCTCTTTGGATGAATCACTCATGGAAAGGCTCCAGAAACTTGCCCCTGAAGCAAGTTTTGTAAAGGCTTTCAACAGTGTCGGCAACGGATTTATGATCGATCCGGGATTTGACTCAAAGCCGACAATGTTTATTTGCGGAAATAATCCTGAAGCCAAAAAGAAAACGGCTTCTCTGATCGAAAAAGTAGGCTGGGAAGTTGAAGATATGGGAGGAGTGGAATCTGCAAGGGCAATTGAGCCGTTATGCATGCTCTGGTGTGTGCCCGGGTTGCTGCAAAACAGATGGAGCCATGCATTCAAACTGCTAAAGAAATAAAGGCAATTTCCTGCTTCGTCTGGAGTTACTGACCAGAAAACTCCTTTTGATTCTGATAATGCTTAGACCGTGAATTCCGACCACTCTCTTCTGGTTGTTCATATCTGTTTACATGAAGAGCCCTCGGTTATTCTGATGATTTTTAATTATATTTTTACTATAGCATTGTAAAAGACAGTTTTTTATGAACATTATTATCACAGGCACGACAGGAATGGTAGGAGAAGGTATTTTAATTGAATGTCTCAACCAGCCGCAAGTAACAAAAATATTGAGTGTAAGCCGTAAACCGACGGGCCTGCAGCATCCGAAAATGAAAGAATACATTGTGCCTGATTTCCTTGCCCTCCGGGTAAACGATGAGAACCTTAAGGGATACGATGCCTGCTTTTTCTGTGCAGGTGTAAGCAGCGTGGGAATGAGGGAAGAAGAATACAGGCGTATTACATACGACACAACAATGAACTTCGCCAAAGCTCTTAATCCTGACCAGCAAATGTCATTTGTGTATGTGAGCGGAGGAGGGACCGATAGCACAGAAAAAGGAAGGCTTGCATGGGCAAGGATAAAAGGCAAAACCGAGAACGACCTGATGAAGCTTCCCTTTAAGCAGTCTTTCGGCTTTCGGATTGGTTTACTGATCCCTTCTCCCGGACAAAAAAGAGTATTGAAATATTATAAATATGTCTCCTGGATGTTGCCTGTCATTAAATTAACAATACCCAATGCAGTATCTACAATGAATCAGGTCGCCCTTGCCATGATTTATGTTTCACAACATGGCTACAGGAATAATGTGATCTATGTAAAGGATATAAGAGTCATAGCTGAGAAAGCATCAAAAGAAATCGGATCCTTGTAAGGTTCTAAATCCATGTCATTGGCCACTTCTCACCGGATATTATTTGCCATTCTCCACAGGTTGCAAATATCAATTATCAAGTAAAAATGAACTAATAGACCTTATCAAAGTGTCTCTGCTTGAAAAAATTAAAGATGTATGCGAACCTTTTGGTGTCTCAATTATAGCAGCATTTTTAAATTCACTGCTGATTCTGTTCATGCTTTTAATTCTCCAGTTGCTCAATAAATTGTTTTCAATAGAATCATATAACTTAACAATTGAAGGGTCCTGGCTGGGAGGATACAAGTAAGGCCTGGCATAAATAATAAGTGCGGGTGCCGCTATCCTGTCATATTCCCGGTGATATTTCATTGCAGACTCCAATATCACTTTTGACATCCTGTCGTCCGGAATTGTCGTTATACTGCTGTCATTGTTTACAAGTACAGATGCCTGCAGATTTGATTCAATTGTTTCATTCCATTCAATATCAGGGAACCAAAAACCATGGTACCATTTCCGATAAGATTCCATTGACCTCAAATCTTCTGGGGACGGTAAAAAAGACCTGGGCAGACTTTTTAAGAAGATTTCAAATTCCTTGTCCGACATATCATATCCTGCTTCAAGATAGATAAGTTTGTTTGTCCTTTCAGGATATCGAATGGCAAACTCTGTAATCTCATTGCCACCCATTGACCAGCCCAGCAGATTTACCTTTTCAATTTTTAGTCTGTCAACTAAAAGTTTCAGATCTGAAACCAGTTCCTCATTGGTATATACGGCATTCAGCGCTATTGATTTACAATGGCCTCGCCTTGAATAAGCAATGATCCTGAAATTATTCTTTAACGCTGAAGCGATGTCTTGAAAAATATATGGGGAGTCACCAAGTCCATGAATCATAACAAGCGGTTGCCCGGAACCTCCCCAGTCGAGGTAATGAATCTTTACATTTCCGGACTGTATAAAACCCTCGATATAATTCGGTTTCGATTCCATAGATGATTTCTTTTCATGTGATTGACAACTCATTAGGGGCCAAATTATGCAACAAACAATAAGCGAAAATGTGTTTCTCATGAGATTGGTGGTATTTGATCTGACTTTTTTTCATGTTTAAATATCATTATCTGGATTACACAGTGTAACGAATGAAAGTAATTTGGGTTCAATACAAGAGGTGATATAAAGATTTGGTCAGAAAAGTACTGTTTTTATATTGGACGATTTAAAACTGATACAGAATTTATGGATCATTATGGAGAGGGAACCTATAGATTAAATGGGAATAAATTGAGGAGCAAGTTTTATGGCATTATAAGCAAGCATCTTTTGGTAACAAAGTAAAAATGATAATGGAACTTTAAAACGATACCCTAATTCATACTTTTCCTGTGAATGAAAATGGGAAGGGGAATGATAAACTCTAGTATGTTCAAAAGTATGTAAGGTTGGATTAAATTCATCTTTCCCGTTCGGGCTTGAGGGTAAGAATATTTTCACTTCATCAATTCAAATAAAAACGCCGCACCCTTTTGCAGATCCTGGCACCGAATGCTGACACCACCGGTCAGTGCCCTGTGTCTTACAATTATTTACCGGGGAGATTGAGTTTCTTAACAAATTCATCGAATCGGGGATCACCGTGCAGATTAGTGCCCCAATCCATTACAGCTACCCAGGGAAGCCAGATATGGCGAGGTTCGAATGCAAGCCATTTGAATGCTTCATCTTTGTTATTCAGAGCTGAATTAAGCATAACCTGGCCCAATGCAACGAATGGATCAGGTCTCAGTTTATTCAGGCGATCCAACATCTCCCTGGCTTCACTTTCCCTGCCGGACCTTGCATAGGTAATACCCAGTTTGAATATCCATTTTGGGTATTTTTCTGCAAGTTTCTTATGTGCTGCAATAGCTTCATCAACATTCCCCATTGCCAGATAAGCATCACCCAAACCCCATAAACCCTGGTTGTAGTCAGGACGTATCTCAAGAGATTTCAATGCTTCCTGCAGGGCTTTTTCTTTCTTTCCAATATGAAGATATAACCAACCCAGCTGTGCTGCTATTTCCGGGGCAAACGGATCATATTTTCTTGCCAGCAGGTTTTCCGCCAGGGCTTCATCGTTCCTGCCAAATAATAAAAGAGCCCATGCATAATGAAAATGAGCGTATGCATTGTTCGGATTGATACTTATAGCTTTTCTGAAATATTTTTCTGCTTCCTTGAAATTCCACATAGAATATTCGTATGCTTGGGCAAGTGCGAAATAAGTTTCGGCCAGGGTAGAGTCAAGCTTAATTGCCTGTAAAGCTGCAGCTTCACCCTTAATCATGGCATCACCCGGGTCCTGTGGGCCATGGGCAATTTCAAAATATCCTGAAGCTAGCGCAGCATGAGCAAATGCATCTGCCGGATCAAGATTAATTGCCTGATTCAGATAATCAAATCCCTGTTTAATAGACTCCGGGGTTTCATGCCTCAAACTGTACATACCCCTTACATAAAGTTTGTATGTTTCGGGATTTATCGTCTGCGGAGCCGATAGTGCCGCAAGATTCTCATTTGTCAGGTCAAATCCTATTTTGCCTGCTATCTCGTTGGCAATATTGTGATGAAGTTTGAAGACATTCCTCAGGTCACTTTTAAATGGCCGGGTCCAAATCAGTTTTTCTTCAGGATAAGCCTGGATCAGCCTGAGTTGAAGATAAATTGAGTCTGAAACATTTAAAACAGATCCCTCGATAATATAATCAATATCAATTTCATGTGCCATTTCCGGTATGGGTCTGGATGAACCGGCAATTGCAGCAGCAGTTCTTCCTGAAAGAACCCGCAGAGGTCTGACCTGGCTTATCATGCAAAGTTCAGAAACCATAGCATCATTCTGTCCTTGTACAAGATAATCCTGGTCCTGATTCCCGGTATTATTTTTAAAGGGTAATACTACAATTGATTTCTCAGGTTCCACCTGGCCGGTAAGCAATTCAGGAATGAAGAGTAAACCCAAAATTGTCATCACCAGTAAAATAGCTGAAACGGCTATTATAGCTTTAATTTTGGATTTCCTTGGTAATGCATGGGAATCAACCCATTTCCCCGGAACCTCTTCGGGCATTAGTTCATTCTGCCCGATAGAGGTAATAATCTCCCTTATTGCCAGGGCAATTTTATTGATCTGGTTCCTGTAATTTGTTTTGTTAAGATTTTTCTCTTCACTGTCTTTTGGAGTAAGCGATCTGTTTATGCCGGGTTCCTTATAAATAAATTCAACTCCCCTCAATACACCTCCCAGAACCATCTCACATTCCTTAATATCATTAATTTCGTGATCGTGTATTCTGACCGGCATCACCCGTGATGCCACGTTACCACCACGCAATTTAACCTTTAAGCCCAGCTTATCCTGACTGGCCAACCCGACAAATGCCTTAAACTCATGCTCCCAGGCGAATGATTTCGGATCGCAGTATGTACGGGAGATGACGGGAATAAATATCAGGCATTTCAGCTTTTCCTTCAGCGATTCATCAACATCATGTGTCTCCAGGAGTCCGTCATGAGGATTAATATCAAAGTATAGGGTAATTTCTTCCTTAAAGGTAGCCTCCAGCTCCTTTTGAAGGTTGTCGACAAATTCTGTTACCCAGCCGTCATATTTGTTGTCTTTCTGGCGGTAGCTGATGAAGATGTCGTAATTATATCCCTGGATAAGGCTTGGCATGGAGGCTTAGTTTGTATCACTGTCAAATTTAAACCTTATTAATGCCAAAGTCAATTTTCTTTCTTCTTGTGAAACAACAACAGTAGTTTAAAGTCTCAGCACGAATGTTTTTAACGTTATGATTTACAAATTGTTGATTTAGATTTGTCTGACTTCAGATTTTTGTTGGTGTAGCTTTAACCGAAAATTGCAAAATCCATGAACATTACAAGATGCTCATTTGTTTATTTATATAAATGTTTTTCAGGCCAATTAATTAAAATTATATGGACTGAAATCATTGAGGGATGCCTTTCGGACTTATAGTTAATTTACCTTAATAACTCAGGTCATGGCAAAATATCTTGTAGAAGTTTCTCATAGCCCTGATAAAATTGAATGTCTCCATACAATTCAGATTTTTCTAAGTTCAGGGTCTCATTTTCTTACCCATGCAGACTGGGGTTGTCCTGATGGAGAACATAAAGCCTGGTTCATAATAGAGGTTGACAGAAAGGAGGAAGCTCTCCAGATAGTTCCTTCCTATTACAGGAGGAATACAAAAATAATAAAACTGGGCAGATTCAGCCTCCAGGAAGTTGAGAGCATGCTCCATCAACATGAGACGCAATGATCTTGCGGGGCAAATTAATTTAACCCCATTCAGGCTAAAAAAACTATCTGTTTGTTGTGATAGTTAATCATTGAGCAAGGTATCCAACTGATCAAGCAGGGTATTATCTGCTAATTTTGAATTCCATAATTCAATCCAGACTCTAATTGCAGAAGCTGCTACACTGACCATCCTCCCCCGATGTTAACTGACCACCTTCCACTGGTTATTCATACCTGTTGCCCTTAACCTTCTGTTTAAACTAAGGACAGTTCAAAAATGGTCGTTGCTTCAGGTTTTCGCAATTACGATCTCTGCCTTATTTAATTACCTGAAAATATCTGTAACTGTTTGACATTCTTAGCGTCTAAATTAAAGAATTACAAAATGAAAGATATTATTGGGATCCATATGCAATGTTCTGATTCATGGCACCATGCCAGGTGAAATTCAGGCAGACTGCGTGAATTCATTCTGAATGAAACATCATAAATTTCTTTAGCCATGAAAAGATCGCATTTTATTATCACTATCATCACAAGCATTCTGATTGCATGTACAGCCTTCAGCATTAACAAAAAGAATTCTGAAGGTTTTGTTAGAATTGAAAAATATGTGGGTGCGGGTACCCATAAAGTAAGGATGCAGGTTTCAGACATGCCTTCCGACTATACCATTGTTCTTGAGGCAGGAGGCGGCAGGTTTTCTGATGTTTATGAAGGTATCCAGGACACCCTGTCGAAACTTACAGGTTACAGGGTAATCAGCTATGACCGTTCCGGGTTCGGCAGGAGCGAACTGGGACCTGCTGATCTTACCGCGACTGGAGAAGTGCAGGTATTAAGAAAATGCCTGGAATCCATGAATATAAAAAAGAAAATTATCCTTGTCGGACATTCTTACGGAGGGTTTTTAATTCAGCTTTTTGCAAAGGAATTTCCTGACCTTGTAGAGGGGCTTGTCCTCATTGACCCGATGAATGTTGACTTTGTTAACAAATTCGGACTGGATAGCCTGAATGCATATACCCCATATTTTGATAATCCGTTGGAGACATGGCAGATAGCCGGAAACAGGATGGTAGACAACTTTCAATATGCACTTGAGAAATTACGCGGTTATGAACTGCCGCGGAATATACCTGTATTACTTATCACATCAGGGAATGCACCTTTTAATTCTGCTGTCTGGCGTAAATGTCATGAAGAGATGGTGATGAATTCGCCATTTCATAGACTGATCATTGCTGAAGGTTGCGGACATGATATTTTGACGGAGAATCCTGATCTGGTTCTGTACTCGATCATTGAACTGACTAATACAATCAAGCAAAATTAGGTCGTATCTGTCAAGCAGATGGAATTGAATTGTTTAATTTAAAAGAGTACTCGTAATGCCCTCGCAGGTTATTTTAATCCTTCAGACAGCGAACCGAAAGGCCCCCGTTCTTATCCATTCCGGTATCACTGTCACCCACTTCTCCATTATAATTGTTGATGTAAAAATAATATGCACGATCAGAAGGATATTCTGTTGACGTCCACCATACACCGCCGTATCCAAAATCCCAGAATTTAAATGTTGAACTAAGATACCCTCCAGGTAATATTGATAACCCGGTTTCGTTCGTGGCGTCAACATTTGGCTCATACCATAAACCGTCTCCTCCTTCAATCGTCCCGGTCGTTTTTAATTTCCCCCCGGCAACAGATTATCCCCCCAGAAAATTAACCAGTACTGCCCATTAAGCCTCTGATGGTAAATTCCATCCTTTGGGGCAAAGTTTTCCGCTATGAACGGCATACCAGTTATACAATGCCCCATACGGATCTTTATTGCTGATGTCTTTATCATACCAGCAATAAGCAGGTTCTGAAGTATTACTCCATGCCGTTTGTTCAGTAATATAAGATATTGCAGTTCCATCATTTAATTTAGTGGTTTTCAGGTTTTCCACCAGCCAAACCTGAGTCCCAATGGTAACCGACGTGTAAATATTACCATCTGCATCCATTATTTTATTGTCTTCTTCATTTTTCTTACAGCTACTTATTATTAAGAGAATTGAAGCAATAAAAAACATGCAACTCCTGAGTGATGATTTCCCTTTCATTATGGTTAAGATTTTGATAAGCTGAATCCGAAATCCATTTTATATCCTGAAAAATTTGTTTTTCATATTAAAAACTAAAAAAAGCCTGTAATATTATCTGTAAATCAACTTTTTGGAGAGACGTCTCATTTTTCCAAAGACAGCAAATAAGTTCAATATGAATATGTATTCAATTTCAGAAAAGGAGGCTGCACAATGTCCTGTGGTTTCTCACCACCAGAAGATCAAAGCTCTGAAATGCAAGATCGAACAGGTTCTGAAGCACACCGATAAAAGACATTATGCTTCAAGGATTTTTCAAATTAATTACGTAAGAATATACGTAATTAATTACGTAATTAATTACGTAATAAAGAAGTCAGCCTGATTTAGGGCGATTGCCTTATTGGATCATCCCCATGATCCATTCAAGGTAATTGGAAGTTATTTCAGATGAACTGACTTTCAGGCTATTCTCAAATTCACGCCTGACATTTTTTTTCTCCTTTTCATTTACAGACGAATCGGAGGCTTTTGCAACAATATCGAAAAGTACCTGTTTGGCTTCGCTTTTCAACATCGGATCATTACCTGACATCATATCAGCCATTGGCTGGATCATCACAGCTCCCAGCTTCACTGCCGACCGGCAGGAAACCTGTCGGACCTGCCAGTCCGAACTATTAAATCCCCCGATGACATAATCCGGTTCAGAATCGAGATCCCGTATACGGATATTTCTGAATCTGGCAAACTGGTCGGGTTTTTCGGCATGATTGCCCTGGAATCCGATATATCCGGTGAGTGGTTTGCCGGCCAGTGTCTTTACAGTATCAATATCAGCTATGGTTGTAACCTGGTCATTTACCGAAACACTTACTATATTACGGTCACATCTGATTTCCATTTTATACCACTTTCCAGTCGTTTCATCCGGCCTGTTTGTAACAGCTACATGGCCGTATAAAGAGCCTGTGCAATGGAGATCATCCCTCCATGGCGTCCAGGGTGCAAGAAGCTGGACCTCAAATCCTGTTTCCGGTACCCCGGGATCACGTCTTATAAGGACCCCGCTGTTGCCAACATCCGATAACAGGAATTCAAGCTGAAGAATAAAATTACTGTAAGTTTTTTCCGACCAGATATCGGTCCCGGATCCGGAACTGCGGGTAATCAATTCTCCATCAATGACTTCAAATGAGCCTGGCATCTGAAGGGTCCAGTTTGTCAGATCTTTACCATTAAACAGTGATGTGAATTCCTGTTTTTGTGAATCACAGGAGACTGTGAGTATTGAAATAATAAAAGTGATCAGTATGATGTTTTTCATTTTATCTGCAATTCAAAATATTAAACACTATGATGGAAGTATCCAGGGTTTCCTATATGCTCTCGAAAGGAGGTAGTTGGCAGCTTCATCCCCGACAAATTTCTCATTAACACTGTCCCACGTGAGTTTTCTTTTCAGTCTGAAAGAAATCATTGCCAGGTGCATTGGTATCGTCATTTCACGCGCATAATGAAGGTTACTCTCAGGTTTGCCCCTCGATTTTACGGCATCGATGAAATTCTGCTGGTGTCCGGGAGAACGGGGAATCGTTACCGGCACATCCGGCAGATCTGTCAGGATCTCATCATTAATCTTTATGAAACAGGAAGTATAATCACAGGTAAGGGTTCCGTTTGTTCCTTCAAAATGAGCTCCGATATGCATTTTATCGGAACCGGGTGCTTCGGGGGGAACGGTTGTCCAGAACACATCCAGATCATTGAATTTAAAATCAACATCTATCCATGCAGGTGCATCAGCTATACCATCATATGGTCTTTCGCCCCTGCTTTCAATACTTGACAATCCCTTTGGATGAACAGACATAAACATAATATCGGCAATATGGCACCAGAAATCGGCAAAAACCCCTCCGGAATAATCCAGAAAATGGCGGTATGTTCCATGGCATCTTACCGGTGTATATTCTTCATATGGCGCCGGTCCGAGCCACAGATCCCAGTCAAGGGTTTCAGGTGGTTTCTGGCTCGGGGGGAATCCCAGTCCGGGTGAACCTCCCGTTTTCCATAATCGTACGGTATGTATCTTCCCGAGTTTGCCGGATTGTATTAATTCAGCAACACGGTGATAGTTATTTCCGGCATGTATCTGGGTTCCAAGCTGAAAGACCCTGTTGTATTTTTCAAGGTTCTTAAGCATTGCCTGGCCTTCTGCCAGTGAGTAAGTAAGGGGTTTTTCACCGTACACATCTTTTCCGGACTGAAATGCCAGTATTGCTATCAGGGCATGCCAGTGGTCAGGAGTGGCACAGGTTATCGCATCAATATCCTTTCTGTCGAGGACATGACGGAAGTCTGTAAATATTTCCGCTTTGGATTCCGGATTTAATTTCTGCAGCTGGGCACGTGCTTCCTCAAGCCTGATCTTATCAAGATCACATAATGCAGCAACTTCGACATCAGGAAGATCATTGAACCAGTTCATATGACCTCTGCCCTGGCCTCCAAGTCCGATGACGGCTACTCTTACCCTGTCGCTTGGCGCTACACTCCAGGCCCTGGTTGAAATAAGAGGAAGTCCTATTAATCCAAGGGCACCTGTTGCAATGAATTTTCGTCTGTTGATCTTTGTGCTAATTCCCATAAGAAGCTTATTATTGATTTTTAACATATTACCAGTCTCTGCAAAAATATTTCTTTGTATAAAATATATAACCTGAATTTAATAATTCATATCCTTTGCGCATTTTGTGGTTGATTCTTTTTTTTACCACTAAGGGTTCAAAGGTCTTCACGAAGTAACACAAAGAGATACAATATATTAAGAATATTTATGAATATTAAGATAAAAAAATTATGTTCCGGGCGGCATTATAAACGATGCCATTAAAATTCTATATATGCTGTTTTATTTTGTTTGCTTAGTTCTATCATTTTTTCAACACCGTTGACTTTTATTTTGTGGTCTCCAAAAAATGCCCGTATAATGCAATATCCTTCATTATTTGACTTCCCCCTGAATCTTGTCCACCACTCATCGAATACCAGGGATTTGTAGGCAGTGGCAGCAGGCGTCAGTGACCAGTCTTTCCTGTAAAGGGAAGAAGCCGGTATCCAGTTTGCTCCGGCCCAAAAATGCCACATCATGATTGCATCAACAGCAGGATGGGCAAAGCAAATGCGATAATAGTCCTTAAGGTTCTGAGCAAACTGATCTTCTTCTTTTCTGGTTGGAATTAACGATGTATCCTTCTGATATTTTGATCGCTGACCAGGCATATTGAATTCGGTGATCTTAACCGGCAGCCCGAACTGTGCAAGTACATCGAGGGCATATCGCAGGGTATCCCGGCTGAAATCCTCAGCATGCAGGTGTCCCTGTACCCCAATTCCAGCTATTGGTATCCCTCGCCCCTGCAGATCTTTTATATGATCAACATATTCCTGTAACAATCTGCCGGTAAGTATATCGTAATCGTTAAGATATAGTTTTGCATCAGCATCGTATTCCATTATCCAGTCTGCCATCTTTTTGGTAATCCCCGGCCCGAGCCTCTCCTGGTAATAATCGCCATGCATCATTTCGTTATTAAAATCGTATTCTGAAAAGCGGCCTTTATATCTCGGGGCAATGGTTTTTGCCCGTTTATGGAGTTCATCGTACAACTGGTCATCAGTAAGCGCCTTTACCCAATCCTGTACATAATATATGCCCCAGTATAAATTATGCCCTCTCAGGGGAAGGTGGTTTTCATCCGCCCAGGTAAGGATATTATCCGTAGTCAAAAAGTCAACTTTTCCTTTTTCAGGTTCCATATGATGCCACTTCAATGAACTCGCAGTAACACCGGCATTGAAATTCTCCAGGAATTTCTGCTTATATATCCTGGCGTCTTGTTCGTCCATTTTTCCGTCAAATGCAGTGCTGTTCAAAGCACATCCAAACCAGAATTCATGCTTTTGTTGTTCCAGCTCAATCATTGTATTGGGAGTCGTTTTCACGACGATGACACCCGTACGATACTTCCGGATGGAATCAGCAAGGTTCCACGTATCTGAATGGGTCATAGGTGATTCTGTCCAAACTGATGAAGCATTCTGTGCCAAAAGAGGGTGTGTAACCATGGAACAAAATGCACTTAATGATATTAGCAGCAACTTTTTCATAAATCTTTATAAGTCAGGCAATCACGACAACAAGTATTAATTCTGAATTTTACAGGTTAATTTTGATAATCAAATATACAATTTATTAATGTGAATTATGAGTTGAATGTTATCAGGTGTTTGTAAGCCGGAAGCCCTTGCTGCATCCGGCCGGTCAGTATAGCTGTGTATAGGTATACATGATATTAATAAGGATTCTATTCATTAAAGGAATATAGATGGTGCCCCAAAAAATTATCCATTCTGGGCAATGAATCTGTTATCTGTTTTCGGTCGTTTTAACCTTGCAATGTTAATATACTACCTTTTATTCTCAATTCTGTAAATATGAGTATCCGAACGAATGAAAAGAGAATTTTCAGAAACCACCAGACGGGCAATGAATTTACCTTCAAGTTTATTTTCTGACACTATCTGAAATTTTTTATCGGCCTTTATAACAGTTGTAACGCCATCCATGTCAGTTAAAAAAATGTTGCCTTCAATAGAGGCAGGAGCAAAGTTAAAACTATAGCTGCCCTGTAATTTTTCTTTCCAGATTAACTTTCCTGTTTTTGCATCCAGGCAGGATAAGATCCCCTTTTCATTAATCATAAATATCATTCCGTTTGAGATGACAGGGGTTGAGATACCGGGAACATTTTCAGAGAATTTCCATATAACGTTTGTAGTAGTAACGTCTCCTTTACCATCGGGCCGTACCGCCCAGAGCTCCTTATTGCTATTTCCGGTATTGATATATACAATTCCATTCCAGAAGAGCGGATTCGAGATAGTTCCATCACCTCCGGGATAGGTGACACGCCATATTTCTTTACCGGTTTCAGGTTCCAAAACCTGACAGAGCTGTGATGACTGACTTATCAGCTGATCTTTCCCGTTTAAATGGATGATTATGGGTGTACTATGTGATTTGCGCCAGTCTTCCCTCAGATCCTTATAGAACTCAGGAGGACGATTGACCTCCCATACTGTAGCTCCTGTCGTTCTGTTGAGAGCAATTATTTTATGTGACTCACCTGCATCATGCTGAAGAATCAGAAGATCTTTAAAGATTACTGGAGATGATGCAGGGCCATGCGGTATATTTTCCGTACTTACATCAATCCTTTTCCAGATTATTCCGCCTGATCGTACCTCAATACAAACTGTGCCATAAGGTCCGAACTCTGCATAGAGATACCCATCCGCGGCGACAGGGGAGGGTGTGGCATAAGTGTTTGTTTCGTTTTTCCAGTTGACCTTCTTATTTTCAAGTACCGGGATATCATGAATAATCTTTCCGGATTCCTTGCTGACACAGACTGCATACATTTTTTTGCCATCCTCAGTAGCCGTGGTAAGCCAGATCTGATCTCCAAGTATCAGGGGAGTTGACCAGCCTTTTCCATGAATCCCGGTTTTCCATTTAATGTTCTGGGTTTCGCTCCATTTTGTTGCAATGCTTACATTTGCACTGGAAGATGAAGTACTATAATCTGCATAATTATTCGGTGCATTACATGTAAGCAAAGAACCCGCCTGAAGCAGAATAAAGAAAATCACTGAAAGCCTTTTTAATTGATTCATACTTTTATCTGGTTTAATTGTCAGGTATTCATTCCTGTCGAAATTGTGTCTTCAGGATGATCCGGAATATGGCTAATATAATCATTAGTTGATTTGACAACATATCCTGTACAAACAGGAAATGTACAAATTGCATTAAAAACCGGAATCATATCGTCATTAAAATCCGAATATCATGAAACCACTAAAAATTATTCTGGTCCTCACAGGCTTCTTATCTTATCTTCCATTATATGCACAGGATGAATCTGAAGCTGACCAACCACAGGAAAAGCTGCAATCATACACCAGGTATGATTTTATTGCCGGGGATAAAGGATTTTCAGTTGTTGTGTCCACTGATGGCTGGAAGGCTGAAAACCGGTTCCGCTTTACCATGTGGGGACAACCCGGCCGGAAATGGTCAGCCTGTAAGGATTTTGCGGAACCACGGCTATGTTTTTAAGAGACTCAGATGCTGAAAAGATTTATACGGATAATCTTTAGCATTAAAAAATAAGTTCATCAAACCTGTCTTATTGGCAAACAATATCTTTCTCACATTGTTTAATTAAAGACACAACTTTTCTACTGCATAACCTTTATTCAATTATTAACCCTTTTTATCCTTTCAAGAAATGTTCTTATTTACAAATTTATTTAAACAGTCAGAAATTAATGTTAAATCTTTACCAAGAACTGAGGACAGGAACTTCCGCATTCCATTGATTGGGGAGAGGGCACCTTCATTTACAGCTGAATCAACAGCAGGGACCATCAATTTTCCTATGGATTACGGAAGCAGCTGGAAGATAATTTTTAGTCACCCTATGGACTTTACTCCTGTTTGCTCAACCGAATTGATTGAATTGGCAAAACTTCAGGATGAATTCGAAAATCTTGATGTTAAATTATTAGCAGTTTCGACAGATCCGCTTGAAATACATAGGCAATGGAAAAAAGCTCTTGAACAGATTCAGTATAAACAATATCCACGACAAAAACTTGATTTTCCCATCGTAGATGATACTAACCTGATTATTGCAAAGTTATATGGGATGATCCATCTTGAATCAAACAACAACAGGGATGTGAGGGGTGTATTCATTGTTGATCCCAATAACAAGATCAGATCAGAAGTCTTTTACCCGCAGGAGGTAGGACGAAATATGAATGAGATTCTCAGAACGATCATAGCTCTTCAGACAGCAGACAGGGACAATGTAATGACACCTGCCAACTGGACAAAGGGAAACGATGTGTTAATACCATTTCCTTTAAAGGCTGATATGTCAGCAATGAATAAAGAATCAGGAGAGTATTATCAATATTCATGGTTTTTAATTTTTAAAAAGATAATTGGAGCAAGCCAGAAATAAGAGGTAATAGTTTTGTCCTGCTTTGGTATGTGCTCTGACTGAATTAGCCTGTGATCTTAAACGCTCTCTGCCTGGAGTTATTTGACCGTCTCCCGCCGGTTGTATATATCTGTTGACATGCAGATTATGATCTTGAACCCGGTGCCCCTTGAAGTGGTCAATAATTCAGGCTTTTGCAATGGAATATACGAAGAGCCGCCGGATCCTACCTGGGCCAGATAAATGTATAGGTATACTTAATAGAAATAAGGGTTTTGTTCATTAAAGGAAGTTCAGGATACTCCCGTTTTAGATTGGTATTATAATCACCGTTATACACTATATAAAGATCATTTCCTTCGCGTGGATTCCACCGGAACCTGATATTATTGACGCCGAATTTTTCACTGCTGCTGTACTGGAAGAACATCAGCAGCGAAAGTTTAGTGGTAAAGGTATATTCAGATTTGAACCTGACCAGATGAGATCTGAAATGCTGATCACGGTCCCGGATATCAACCTGGCTGTACCGGTAGGTTAATCCAAGATTAAGATTTGAAGAAATCCTGAAATTAACCTGAGCGGGAGTAAGGTCGATATATGTACCATCGTAATATTCTCCCATGGTTATCATGTAATTAAAGGATATTAACCTGTTCGTAGGGGTGTTGAAACCTGTTTCGAAATTAAAATAATTATAAGATCCCACCGGGAAAAAGACATTATCCGACAAGTCGAACTGTTTTGTAAGGTAGTCCTGGTGCCAGAAGAGGTCAAGCCAGCCACCATATCCATTTTTAAAGGTGAAATTATACCCGACTGAATATGTCGAAAGAAATGTCCTCCAGTCTTCATTGGTCTTGTTGATAAATGCCCAGACCATTAAATACTGCCTGAGCAATTTTTTATTTTCATTATTGTAAACCCATCCGTAGCCTGTCTGACCATAGAACTGGGTATAGTTCTCCATTTGTTCAAAGCCCATCTGGGGATCATAATGTTCCCCTGACCGTGCAAAAGTAAAATCATAGTTCAGGCCGACCGTTGCCCGGTTCTGCCAGTCAAAATTGAACTTGGAATGATTCAGCGGGTTTCCTGTAAATGGTACGCTGTTATCGAAGGTATGAACATAGCTCGTGGTTATATAATTATTTTTAAATGGGTTTAAAATAATGTCTGCTGCCGTATTGATGTTGTAATTACCCATTGCGTCAATTTTACTCGTTACCATCCCCCCGGCATAGCTGGATTCATTAAAAACCTGTTTTCTCAGCCTTAATACTCCATGATTCGCAGAATATAAATGAGTTACTGAATCGATATCCTGATCAGTGTAATCAAAAGCTTTAGTCTGCATATCAAGAAAGCCAAGATCCCATTTACCTGCCCTTCCGACAATCCTGGCTCCCCCTATTATCGGAACAATTTCTCCCTCGTATAATCCGATACGCCGGCTGTAAAATACCTGATCGAGATAACCGGTATGTATGTTAAAAATGCTGGAACGCTCCACAAAGAACTGCCTCTTTTCAGGGAAAAAAAGTGAAAACCGGGTAAGGTTAACCATTTGGTCGTCAACTTCAACCTGGGCAAAATCGGTGTTCAGAGTAAGATCGGCCGTAATATTGCTGGTCAGTGAATATTTTACATCAAGGCCGGCATTGAATTTGGGATTGCTATTAGCCTTATATGCAGTAGCTGTCTCATTTAGGTCGTGTGATTGTTCAAGGCTTCCGAGTGCATATGGTTTAATATAGACCGGGTTTTTCCTTTTTATTCCTTTTAAGATAATTTTATGAGCCTGTGAAGGTTTCCAGACTCCGAAGTTGCCGAATTCATTGCTTATAACGGGAAAGTTAACCCATTCCTGTTTGCTTGAAATCTGCCGCCAGACTGACATTCCCATTGTCACCCTGCCGTTGGTTTCCTGGAAGCGCAGGCTGGAAAAAGGAATGCGGAATTCTATATGCCATACATTACCGGTTATACTGGTTCTTACATCCCAGAAGGTATCCCAGCTTCTGTTATAAGGCATCATTCCCAAAGGTACCTGGGCATCGTTATCGATCGTAAAATCCGATCTCAGTCCCGAGGGATTGGTCTCAAAGCATAAGGCGTTTTCATTGTCATTGAAAGTGTCGAGCAGGATACCGAAATTATCGCTGCCACCGTCGGCGCCATCCCTTTTTTTTGTAGTTGACCGTATTGTACTTCCGTTTTGATAGTACAGCCTGGCTCCGACATAGAAATGCTCATCATCAAAGGTTACGAATATATCCGATCTTTCTGACGGCTTGCTGCCATGATTGGGCTTGAACATGGTCATTGGGATTTTGGAAAGGCTGTCCCAGAACGGTTCATTACATATACCGTCGAAATCAATTTTACCGGTCATCTTTTGGATTTCAAGGTAGTTTTCACCAGCCTGCCCTGAAACATTTGTGATCGCGGCAGAAATTAATAATAGTAAAGCAAGAATATGTTTATTCAATACTGTCCTTATTCATTTAAATTTTGGTTAAGATATCAGAACCACGCAGCTTTGCAAAAGAATTTCATTCTTAATTTCAGCTGTATATGATTTATTTCTATGTTCCAGCCTCATAAGCAATTCCGGCGACTGGAACTGCTTTAGGGATATTAACAGGACCAAATGCCAGTACTTCAGGACCCAGTTTCATATCTGAGTTCATCATCTCTTCGTAAGTAACCTCCTTTCCTGTATATGCGGATACGCGCCCCATGATTGCCACAAGGGTAGCGACAGCTGTATTTTCTATTTCGTTCAGAACTTTCCCTGACCGGATAGCCGTTACAAAGGTTATCTGCTCCTGCAGATGAGGCTCAACACTTACGCTATTTAACGGTTTACCGTCTTTATCTAAGGGGTATTCATATTTCCATATTTCATTTCCTGAAAGGTCAAGAATTGTATTGTTGCAATCTGTAGAGCCTTTGGTTCCCTGTATCCTGTCGGAGACATTTGGCGAGCAGCCATTTATCTGACGGCACATACTGTGGAAATGCATTCCATTCTCAAATGTATAATCAACGCTGAAATTGTCATATTGGTCACCTGTGACACGGCGTAACCTTGAGCCAAATCCTGTAGCCTTAACGGGATGCATTCCGGTAAACCAGTTCATCAGGTCAATATTATGAACATGTTGTTCCACAATATGATCACCTGAAAGCCAGCACCAGTTGACCCAGTCGCGGATCATATATTCCATCTCGCTCCAGTCGGGATCTGGATCGCGGTGCCAAAGCTTACCCATATTAAAGTAGATATTTCCGCCCACAATCTCCCCTATAGCTCCGTTTGACACCTGCTCCCAGGCTGCAGCCTTGTCGCGCTGATGGCGATAATGTGTACCCGGAACAATACAAAGATCCATTCCTTTAGCTTTCTGTGCAGTAGCCATTATCGACCTGACACCAACCGGATCAACAGCAACAGGTTTTTCAGCAAAAATATGTTTCCTGGCCTCAACAGCGGCTGCAAGATGTTTAGGTCTGAAATAGGGCGGGGTGCAATCAAGGATAATATCTACACCTGAATCTATCACTTTCTGATAGGCATCAAAGCCTGTAAAGCAATTCTCAACCGGCACTTCCTGTCCATTTGCTTTCAGAATCTGTGCTCTGCAGTTTTCTACCCGGTCCTGGAAAGTATCCCCAAGCGCAACAATCTGAAGGTTTGGTCCTGCATCAAGAAAATTTATTGCAGCACCTGTTCCCCGTCCTCCGCAGCCGATCAGTCCGGCCTTAAGAACCGGCCCGTCCGGAGCCTGATCGAGCATGGCAGGTAAAGCTGCTGATTTTTTTGATGTACGTGAACAACCTGAAAGTAATGTCGGAACAACAAAACCTAAAGTCCCTGCAGTGGCTGATTTACTGAGAAAATTGCGCCTTGAAATGAGAGATTTTTTCATGTCTGGTCAGATTTAATGGATAACTAATATGATCTAAATTAAGTATTAAAAATCAGATAAGCTAAAGTAGCACGAAACAGAATATCTGTTGTGGTAATAAATAAAGTTCCGGTTAATCTCAAAATAAGGATCATTGAAAGTAAAAATCCCTTCCTTAATATTTAATTTTCATCTTTTTATAAGGAATGGGAAGATTAAGGTGTTCTAATGAACACTTCCATTGAAGGGTACACGGCATTTTTCAATGCAATGTTGAGTGAAATTGCCATTCATCCTGATCACTCTCCGCCGGAGTTAATTGACCACATCACGCCTGGTATATAACTGGTATCATGCCAATGATGTTTTTGACCTTCAGACCGGCCAGAAGTGGTCGGAGGTTCCTGCTTTTGCAGTTTAGGTATAAACCTATTATTTCAACTCCTGATTAGTCATAAATTGCCGGGAGAATTTCCCAGTCTGACAACCGGCCGGTTTAAGATAAAGGAACTTTAATGAACAATAATTGTTTACCATACAGAACGATTACTTTAAAAATGGCTGGATTCAATGCTGTACGGTACTTTTAATAGTTACAATGGAAGGCTTTTAGAGAAAAGTTAGAAAACGAACTTCCTTACCAGCGTATACAATATTGATTTTATGATGAATGAATCTGAGATATTTCAGTAGCCTAAAGTAATTAATTGAACTGAGTCTGGAACAAGAAAAACATATATAATGGGATCACATACAGTAAAAATTATAACATCCGGCCACATTACCCGTGACACACTTCAGATATTTACTGAAAAGCCTCAGGGCTTGGATTTCACACCCGGGCAAGCCATAGATATCTCTATTAATAAAGAAGGATGGAAGAATGAAATAAGGCCATTTACATTTACAAGCCTGCCGGATGATGATTATCTTCAGTTTATAATCAAGACATATCCATCTCACAAGGGAGTCACCAATGAACTCCTTCAGTTACGGAAGAATGATGAATTAATTTTAAATGATGTTTTTGGAGCTATTGAATACAAAGGTGAAGGGTATTTTATTGCAGGAGGAGCAGGTATAACCCCATTTATTTCCATCTTCAGATATCTAAGGTCGAAAGATGCCATTGGTGGCAACAAGATTATTTATGCAAACAAGACCAGGGACGATATTATATTGAAATATGAATTTCAATATTTTCTGGGGAAGAACTTCATTAATATCCTTTCGGATGAATCAGCAGAAGGATATGCTTACGGGTTTATTACAGAAAATTTCCTTAAAGAACATATAAACGACTTTAACAAGAATATTTATTTGTGCGGACCTCCGCCTATGATGGATGCAGTTGAAAAGATTCTGTCAGGTTTAAATGTTGATGAAAGACTGATAATAAAAGAAGCTGTTTAGGACAGTCCGTTATTAAATGCAACCAATATCCGGTAGTGCCGGACATAGTTGAAAGGGGGGATCATCCAAATAGGATTTATCAGGCAACAGATCTATATTTCTCTAAGATCCTCACCTAGGACCAGACGCCGTCTTCTTTCGCAAGATATTGACTGCGCATAAATAACCTCCATAAATAGCGCCGGAAAAGCCGCCTCCTGTCCTTCCCCATGCAGAAGCAAAATGAAGATTTTCAGGTAGTCTGGAAGTATCAGTAAATGTTCTGGAGGGTGTCTGTGCAAATCCATAAACCGCACCTCCGGGATTTAATGTGTAACGTTTGAGAGTTAAAGGAGTTCCAACCTCGTAGTATTCAATTACCTTTCCAACACCCGGGATCAGCTTTTCAAGCTTTTCAATGAAAACTGAAGCTGCCATTTCCTTTTTAGAAATATAATCTTTCCTGTCGAGGCCTTCCCAGTCCTTCAGATAATCTATGCAGCATATTGCTCCGACACTTTTCCCGGAGGGAGCGAGCCTGGAGTCAACCTGACCATAATCTACAAAAGTAAAGCTACGCGATCTGAAATCATCCATATTGTTAGTGAGAATATCTTTCTGGGATTTAATAGTACCATCAAAAATAAAAGTCGAGTAGTTACTATATCCCAGCTCCTTAAGCGGAGTATTGAATCCCAGATAAACTGTCAGCAATGAGGCGCCTGTATTCTGATTATTTATTTCATTTTTAAGCACTCTGCCATACTCTCCAGGTAAAAGATCTGCTACATTAGGAATTGCGGTATTTGCAATTATCTCATCAGCTGAGGCCTCAAAATTAACATTTCCACCATCATTTTTTCTTTTATAAAAAACACCTGTTAATTTATGATCATCAGTTTTGATGCCTGTAACAAGATGATTTAAGAGAACAACACCGCCATGATTCCTGATATAATCAGCCAGGTAATCTGACAACTTCTGGGAGCCCCCTTTGATAAAACTCGCCCCTCCGATATAATATCTTCCCTGTGCTGCCGAGTAGTATGCTAGTGAAAGAGTGTAGGGATCGTCGTGAAAATATCCAAGATTTCCAAGAAGTATAAGCTTCAGATCTTCATTTGTAATTATTGAGTCAAGAAATTCGCCGAGACTTTTATCCTGTTCTGCATTCCCAGGGATTTTCTTTTTTGGCTTGATTAGTTGATCAAAATATGCCTTTATGCCGTTTATATCCTGTGGAAAAAGAGCTGACAGCTTTTCAGCTGCAACTTCAGGATCATGGGGTATCGTCACGTCGTAATTATTATTAATGAACCTGTAGAATTCATGCAACTTTATAAATTCCACATTCTTAAATACCTCCAGATCGTTGAATATCCTTGTTTTAATATCCTCAGGTGAGGGTCCGTGCATCTCATGTAATCCCACTTCAAGAATAAAATCTCCTCTTTTAAATGTTGTTGCGTATCCTCCAGGCCGGTCATGCTGTTCAATGAGAAGTACCTTTTTCCCTTCCCTGGAAAGTTTTGCCCCGGCTGTCAATCCGCCAAGACCTGAACCGATAATAATTATGTCATATTTCATCATATGTTTTTGTTAAAGAGTGATCAAAGTGGTAAAAGTTAAAAGAAATTATTTTTAAATACTGACTTCAATTCCCATATTCGGGAATGGGGTATCGTTTAAATTCTTTTGATCGGTCGAATAGGTACCTGTATGTGATATAGTTCTTAGCCGGCTTGCAGCCGACGGCAATAAATATTTTTCTCATTTTAGGATTGAAATCTGCAACCCATGAGAATTCTATTTCCGTGTAATGAGGTTTACGCCTGAATACATCTGCCAGGTTATGAATAAATGCCGATTCAATCCCATGATTCTGATACTGTGGGATAACACCCATCAGCAGGCCTTTTGCCCTTGTCATCGTCTTTCTTTTTTTAAGCCAAAGGAATTTCAGCATGCTTACAAGATCGAGTCTCCCATTCAGGTGTCTCAGGATTTGATTAAGATCGGGGAACATCAGAAAAATAGCGATCGGCTTACCTTCAAAATAAGCAATCCAGATGAACTCTTCATCGACAATAGGCTTTGCTTTTTTAAGGGTTGCCCTGATGTATGCCGGCTCAAGAGGTTCAAAATGTTCTTTAAAAGAGGACCATGCTTCATTGAACACTTCAGCAAAGTCCTTTGTATGTTTTTCTTCTTCTTTCCATGTAAAATGCCGGAATTCGTATCCCGGCTTATTGAGAACCCATTCAGCAATTTTACTTAGTCTTTCCGGCAGAGGTTTTGTTATGTCGAGATGAAACCCTTCCATTTTGTAATAGACCTGAAATCCATAAGATTCAAAAAGAGCCTGATACCAGGGAGGATTATAAGGTACATCGAATGAAGGATGTGTGAAACCGTTTACAAGCAGGCCCCAGTACTTGTCTGTCTCTCCGAAATTAATGGGGCCATCCATTGCCTCCATTCCTTTCGACTTCAGCCACTCTTTTGCAGTATCAAAAAGAAGGAATGCGGCATCCTTATCATTAACACATTCAAAAAAACCGATCCCCCCTGTCGGTTGTTCATAAGAATCCGAAAGGTTGAAATCTATGAATGCTGCTATCCTTCCTGCAGGTTTTCCTGAATCATCAGCCAGGATCCACCTTTCAGCGGTTCCATGCCTGAAATAAGTGTTTATATTGTGATCGAACACTCCTTTTATATCCTTATCGAGAGGGCATACCCAGGTTTTGTCATTTTTATTGATAATCCGGGCAGTTTCAAGAAACATACTTTCAGTTTTCCTGTCGGTTACTTTGATAAGGTTCATAAGAACAAAATAAGACGAATTTTTAAATTATTTCATATAGATCTGGGAAATGAGGCTTTTATATTTATCATGGATGAATTGCCTCTTTAGCTTTAAGGTTGGAGACAATTCTCCTGTGGCAGGCGTCCATTCGTCCTTAACGAGTCTGAACCTGTTCAATCTTTCAGGAGGACTCAGCTTCTTATTCAGAGTTTCAATTTCTGAAGAAAAGAAAGACTGCACCATTGGCTCACTTATAAGTTCATCATTGTCGGAGAATGAGATTTTCTTTGATTTCTTCCAGTCATCGAAATATTTAAAATTTGGAGATATTAATGCGCTTGCAAACTTTTGGTGCTCACCGATCACCATTATCTGGTCTATAATTGGTGATTCCTTAAAAATAGTTTCAATCATCTGGGGTGCAATAAACTTACCATTTGAGAGTTTGAATATCTCCTTTTTCCTGTCGGTGACCATAAGAAATTTTCCGTCCTCAATATGTCCTATATCTCCTGTGCGGAACCACCCGTCATTATCAAAGGCCAGTCTCGTAAGTTCAGGATCCTTGTAGTACCCGGGTGTTACATTTGGGCCTTTACACAGTATTTCTCCGTCATCGGCTATCTTTATTTGCACGCCTTCAATAACAGTGCCCACCGAGCCAAGCAAGACATTCCCTTTCTCCGTCCGGTTAATTGTAATGATCGGAGAGGTTTCGGTAAGGCCGTACATATTTATTATTTTAATCCCTGCTGCCCAGAATATCCTTTCGAGCCTTGGCTGAAGGCTGGCTCCTCCGCACCCTGCTATTCTGACATTTCCACCCAGCGCCTGGCGCCATTTGGAGAATATCAGCCTGTCTGCAATATTTAGTTTTATTCCGTACAGCCATCCGTTTTCACCAAAGGGTTTAAACTTCAGTCCCAGATCAACGGCCCAGAAAAATATTCTTTTCTTCATCCCCTCAAGCTTATTGCCTTTTGAAATAATGACCTCATAAAATTTTTCAAGGACCCTTGGCACAGCATCAAAACCATCCGGTTTTATTTCAGCCATGTTTGCGGCTATCGATGCCATGTTTTCGGCATAATATATACTCGTTCCGCTGTACTGGGTCTGATAGTTCCCCAGCCTTCCGCCTACATGGCATAAAGGCAGAATGCTGAGGTATTTATCTTCAGGTTTCAGATTGAAGACATTTGCGGCCGCCAGGAAATTGCTCACCATATTCCTGTGAGTAAGTATTACGCCTTTGGCTCTGCCTGTTGTTCCGGATGTATAGATGAGGGACGCAAAATCGTCAGGACTGATTGTTCTTTTAATATCTTCTACAGCCTGCCTGTACTTCATGGCGTTCCGCTTTCCGGCTTCAAAAATTTCCTTCCAGTTTTTCACTCCGTCGATATTATCGAAGGAATAAATCTGAACAGGCTGACCTGATGCTGTGACTGCAATATTCACAACTTTATGCAGCTTCTTATCAGATACAATTATGAGTTTCGCCTCGCTGTGTTTGATAATATATTGATAATCATCTACACTAAGTGATGTAAAGACCGGGACGTGAATCGCTCCGATAAGTGACATTCCCATGTCGACAAAGTTCCATTCGGAGCGATTGTTCGATACAGTTATTATCTTTTCACCTTTCTTTATGCCCAGGTCAAGGAGGCCGTAGCTGAAATTATATGAGTAATCAATATAATCTTTTGAACTGTATTTTACCCATATGCCATTGGATTTGGTGCAGAGGGCATCTTCCTTAATAAAATTGTCCCTGTACCTGTCAAGAAGTTCAAACGTCCGATCCATATTCATTTTATTATATTTTCCGTAAAAATATAAAATGGATGAATATTAAAAAGAAAAAGGCCTTCTGGTATTCAATCATTAATTCAGGTCAAAGACCAGTGACCCTGACCACCTCACGCCATTATAAGTTGACCACTTTAAGCCAGACTTATTATCATGAGCGACAGATAAACATAGAAATATTGGTTTTCCGCCGAAAGGTGGTCAAGGTGACCGGCTTATGCCATTCTGATGATTTTCATTACTTCTTTCAATTCTGGCTTGAACAATTCCCTGATTTATTTTGTTATAATGTTACGGTGGTTAAAACCTCATGTCATGGAATCATCTGCAGAACAAATCATTACAGTTGAGACAGATATAAATGCTTCAGTTGAAAAAGTCTGGGATTTCCTGACCAATCCTGAGCACATCATAAGGTGGAACAATGCATCAGATGACTGGCACACACCACACGCGGAAAACGATCTGAGAATTGGCGGCAGGTTCCTTTCAAGAATGGAAGCAAGAGATGGAAGTAATGGCTTTGACTTCACAGGCATATACACGGATGTTAAACCATTCAAACAATTAGACTATACTTTGGATGACGGCAGAAAGGTGAAGGTATCATTTGTTTCAAAGGGTGATATCACAACTGTCAGGGAAGCATTTGAAGCCGAAAATGTTTATCCGCATGAAATGCAGCAAAAGGGATGGCAGGCCATACTTGATAACTTTAAAAAGTATGTCGAAATGTCCGGCAGGTAAAAAGCCCTTTAATTACTGAAGTCAATTTGTGAAGAGTAATAATTTTAAATCCTTATATATTATGGCACAGGTAAGCACGTATCTGAACTTCCGTCGTGAAACGGAGGAAGCGTTTAATTTCTACAGATCTGTTTTCGGTGGAGAATTTCAGGGATCAGTGTCCCGTTTCCGGGATATACCGCCAACAGAAGGCATGCCTCCCCTGCCTGAAGAAGACAGGGACCTGGTTATGAATATTGCACTGCCGATCCTGGGCGGACATCTGTTAATGGGGACCGATGCTCCGGAGTCGATGGGCTTCAGGGTCAATTTCGGGAATAATGTTTATATCACGTTGCATCCGGATACAAGGGAGGAAACGAAGCGCTTATTCAATAAACTCTCGGAAGGAGGGACCATAGAGCAGGAACTGCAGGATATGTTCTGGGGAGATTATTACGGCAGTCTCAGGGACAAGTTTGGTGTTCAATGGATGTTCAACTGTTCAGAAAAGGGCAAATAAGAATACTGGCGTACAGCTAAACCTATTAGACCCTTCTGTTATCATTTAGGATTAGTTGGGAATTACAACTAACCCTTTCAATGAAATTTATTCTTTTTTGACCACTTCGAAAAAAGGTGTGATACTATAAAGGCCGTTTATGAAACAATCTTCTTATACAGTATTTCCATTTTAATCCGTCCCTTCATAAAGCTTCTGCCTGGTGTAGCCGTAGTTGACCTTCGGCCGACGAAGGTGGCTTGCGGAAAGGTCAGGTGAAGGAGAAATCGGGGAATGGGAGAAGAGGAGAACGGGAGAGTGGTAAAGGGGGAGAATGGATTATTTGTATTCCACCCCGGTAATTTTAAAAACAGTGTCGTTCCCGGCTCTTTTCAGAACAACCTTATCCCCCGGTTTCTTATTTATCAACAGTCTGGCCAGCGGTGAGAGAAAGGAGATTTTTCCCCTGGATATGTCTGCTTCATCAACTCCCGTTATCTGGAAAGTCTGGATTTTTCCCGATGGTTCTGTTTCAAGGCTTACCGATGCTCCGAACCTTATTTCATTTTTTGGCTGGTCATCCGGGTTTACAATTCTTGCTTCGGCAATCCTGTTGTTCAGGAGTTGTAATTTTGCATTGATGAAATTCAATGCAATTCGTTTCTCATTCTCGCTGGCACTGCCCAGGGTGTCTTTCTCTGAAATCAGTAATTGTTTTTCTTCCAGGAGCTGCTCCATACCCGATGGAGTAACAAAATTCGGGATCCCTTCCGGTAAAAAGGGCCGCTGCGGCACTATTGGAATTTCTTCCTGATCACCTTCCCTGACAAATCCTCTGCTCATTATCTTAGTACTGTTTCAATCAGAACATGAAACCCACGTGTTCCTTAGAACACAAAAAGGAATGAAAATAATTCTCAAACATGCGGGTTCCATGTGACCTTTAAGATCAAAATAATTTACACATGAAATTAAATTAAAAAATTGAAATCTGAACTGAGAAAAGAAGTGCGCTAAAGTGCCTGGATTATTCAGAGCTGAAAGCCGTTATCCGCAAAGGCTGCAAAGGAGACGAAGAAAGCGCAAAAGGGAAGAAGTTTAAGAATCAGAATGGATTGAAAGTAATAAACTCTGAATTTTAAAATTCTTCATTTTTGTTTTTTTGATCCTGCTCTGTGAAGAAGAACAGTAGTTTCATCGATGGTAACTATATGTCCTTTCCCTGACTTCTCAAAACAGCTTTGAACAGAGTCGAAGAATGCATTTATTCTCTCCGGAGTATCGATAATTTCAACTATTAATGGAATCTTCTCTCCGATTTCCCAGAGCTTGTCGGAATAAATTTCACTGCTTGATCCGAATCCCATAATTCCTTTAAGTACCGTAGCTCCAGCAATGCCCGATTTCTTTGCTGTAAAAACAATATGTTCATAAAGCGGTATATGACCGAATTTATCAGTTGAACTGATGTAAATACGTAGTCGTTTAGCCTTTTCTTTTTGATTCATAATAACTTAATTATTATCATACCAAGTAATGTTGCAGCAATACCAAGGAAGACGCTGAATGTTGTATAAAGTAAGAAATAGAAGTATGCACCATCTCTCAGCAAACCAAGGCTTTCACCTGAAAAGGTCGAAAAAGTGGTGTATCCTCCGCAGAAACCAATTGCAAGGAACATTTTCCATATCGGACTCAGAAGATCGTTCTTCTCCGAAATCCCATAAATAACCCCCAGCAGAAAACATCCGCTTATATTGACCAGGAATGTACCAAGAGGAAAAATGCTAATAAAGCTGTTCTGAATAAATCTTGAGGTTAGGAAACGTGCAACACTCCCCAGGAAACCGCCCAATCCAATTGCCAATATCGTCTTGATCATATATCAATTTTATTTCACAAGGTAATGTTTTTCCTATATTATAAGCTATATTCTCTGCCTGTTGCTTTCCTGGTCAGCCCTAATTTGCTGAATCCATCTCTGAAGCTAAGGAATCCGGATAAAGCTTTGGCGGACAATCTACCCGGAACGGACAAAAGTTGCAACCATGATGCTATTAGAAATACTTATTAGGAAATTCTGTTTGGGTTTAGTAAACTATTGAATTCATTTTTTAGATTTGTATGAAATGACAGGGCAGCGTATTCATTCCTGCTCACTGCAACTTTAAATTTTATGGCAAAGAAAAAAGCCGAAATTGTATCCCGGGCGTCAGATTCATTACAATCACTGAAACCATTGAGTCGTAATCCACTCCTGACCCGGCGTGAAATGATCGGGATAACGGGCATGGCCGGTCTGGCAGCTTTGACCGGCATTGCAGCCGGTACTGTTCCGCAGGCTGCACAAAAAAGGCCTCGTATCGCCTGTCTCGTTACCTTCTGGGGTGCTCCGGGATCACATGCTGACTGGATCATAACCAAGCTGCTGGACGGCTATTGGTGGCAGGGCGCCCACACTTCTTCGCGGGTGGACGTCGTGTCCGTTTACATCCATCAGTTTGACACAAGTGAACTGGGTCAGAAAATATGCAAATCGAAAGGCATTCCGATCTTTAAGACAGTTGAAGAAGCCGTCACTCTTGGGGGTAATGAACTTACTGTGGATGGTGTTGTTATAGTCGGAGAACACGGGAATTATCCAACCGACCTCCAGGGGCACTGGCTTCTGCCGCGCTGGTGGATGTACCAGCAGGTTATCCGTGTTTTCGAGAAAAGCAAACGCTCGGTGCCGGTCTTTAACGATAAGCACTTATCCTACAACTGGAACGAAGCCAGATGGATGTTTGACAAGTCCCGTGAGATGGGCTTTCCTTTGACCGGGGGTTCCTCCATACCGTACTATTTCCGAAAGCCAGAGATAGAGCTCGATATCGACACGCCAATAAAGAACTCGATCGTAGTTGGGGGTGCTTCAGATGAGGGAGCCATTTTTCACTGTGTTGATGTGCTCCAGGCCTTTACAGAACGCCGCAAGGGCGGTGAAACAGGTGTGAAGTCTGTGCAGTCAATCCGGGGACCTGAAACATCGAAGTGGATCGAACGCAATACGTGGGCAGGCGGACTGCTTGATTCAGTGGAGAAGAGCTTTGACCTGAAGCAGGGAATATTTCAGGAGAATCCCCGGGCAAATGTCTGTATTGTGGAGTATAATGATGGAACGAAAGCGGCTGTAATTTCGGGCAGAGGTGTGGGCTGGACCTATGCCGGCGAAATCAAAGGCCAGAAAGAGCCGGCGATCATCTCCATGCTTGGATGGCCCGGTCCGTATTCACAGTACCACGCCTCAAACGCTCAGCCGCACTGGATTACCGAAATGATGGTGACCGGGAAGGAACCATACAATGCGGAGCGACTGCTTCTGTCTACCGGGATTGTGAACCACTACATGGAATCAAACTGGGAGAACGGCCGTTACTCTCCCGCAGGCCGACGTATTGAGACACCGTTCATGAACATAACCTACCGCCCTACACACGGACCGATGTTTGAGAAAGGGGAGCGCCCGCCTGATGTTCCATACATTCGAGGTTTTGAAAAATAGCCGGTGAACGAATAACCCATTAAACTATTAAACCAATGAAACGCCGGGATGTTATTAAAAGCTTAACACTCCTGCCTATAGCGGGAAGTGTCCTTCCAATAAAATCCATGTTATCCGCCCCTGTTGCCGGATACAATCTTCCTCTGACTCATCAGGGTAAACCGATGCCTGATCTGCATCGCAAAGCATTTGTGATGGACGGACATGTGCATGTAATGACCCGTGAGCTGTTGATGAAAACCGATATAGGCCAGCGTTATACGGATGGAACCGTTGATCTGCCAAGGGCTAAGGAAGGTGGCCTGGACGCGATGTTCTTCTCGGTTTATACTCCTGAACACTATTATCCCGGAAGGTTCGAGACAAAAAACACATTTCGTGTGGTGAACCTTGCATTGGACCAGATCGAAAAAAACCATTCGATCATCGAGCTGGCTCTTACAGCCTCTGATATAGAACGAATAAATAAGAAAGGTAAAATAGCTGCTTTTCTGGATCTGGAAGGTGGTTATGACCTTGACGGCGATCTTAACCTGCTCCGTGCGCTTCATCGCTTAGGGCTCAGATCGATGCAGCTTTCAGCGCATAATACTTCCACTGCTTTTATTGACGCATGCTGTGATGTAAGCCATTGGGGAGGCATTAACGACCTCGGAAAAGAGATCATAGCCGAAATGAATAGCCTTGGAATGGTAATAAATATTGCCCATGCATCTAATGAGGCCATTCTTCAAACTGCCAAAGCAAGTAAACATCCTGTCGTCTACAGTCATGGAGGGTTTTACAACATTGTTGATCATCCCCGTTGTATTACCGACGAAGCTGCAAAAGCTGTAGCATCTAAAGGCGGTGTGATTGGCATTCAGTTCGGAAGCCTGTTTAACAATCCAAAATACTATGCATGGCAGAACTCCCAGCCTTCCGCCAAAGCGACAATACCTGATGCGACCACAATTGAAGAAGCAGACAGGCAACTTTCTCAGGAGGTTCCGCTAAATTTCAGGGGAACCATCCCTGATGAGTACTGGATGCATGTGGATCAGCTGGCCAGGGTGATCGACTATGGCGTAAAATTAGTCGGAGAGGACCATATAGCTCTGGGGTCCGATTTTGATGGCGGCCCCGAACTTCCGCGTGAAATTAAAGATATCAGCGATTATCCGCAGATGACCATGGCGATGCAAAAGCTGGGTTACAGTGATCAGCGGATCGAAAAAATCCTTGGCTTAAACTGGCTGCGTGTGATTCGGCAGGTAACTGAGGGGAAATGAGAGATATCTGGTTTTCCCCAGAGAGGAAAATCCGGCGTTTGTCGGAATTTCTAATTATTTTATTATTACGACAGGTGGATTAAATAATTCAATTATTCTTTTGACTGGCATTAGCTTTTTTTGCTGCCTCGAGATGAAGATGTACTCCATGATTATAGACAGGCCTTAAGTCCCAGCTTTTTTGAAGTGACTCCATTGCTTCTTTATACATTCCCTGTTTATGTAATCCCCATGCTTTAGTATCAAGCATATAATCAACATCAGGACTTAATTCCAGTGCTTTATCATATTGGTCTAATTTCAGGTATTCAGATCCCAAAAGGCCATAGACAGTTGCACGGTCACCATGAGATTGAAAATCCTACCGAATTGCTGATCACGCGAAATTCCTATTTTTAAAGCCGATATTACAAGAAAGTTCTTTATCCTCCTATTAAGTGTATCAATGTTCGGGGAAACCATTTACTCGTCAGCGGGATATTCTATTTCAAAGGCTTTCAGGGCTTCTTTTGTTTTTGTATCTATTAATACTGCATTTACATGCATTTTTGGTCCTGCTTGTTTAATACTGCCATAGATAAGTACATCTGATTCCAGTTTTTTAGAAACTGTACCTGCAATAAATGGTGTCATAGAAGCATAATTAGTCAATCCCTGGCTCTTAATCAGGGAATTGAAATCATTTTTGAAGCATGGCGGAAACCTATACATAATTGAGCCTAAATTTCATGTTCCATTAAAATCATTCGAATCGATGATTGCCCAGGCGGAACACACTGGATTTAAAATTATTGAAAGACCAAAAGTAATTTTTAGCCGCGCAATATTGTTAAAATCAGATATCCCGGAATAAATGATGATTTTGCCATACGGCAAAAAATTATGTGTGTCTTTATTACAAGTTTCGACCTTCCCGGATTCCTCAAAAGGAGGACAGATATCAATAAAATTTAGGAACCCCCAAATCAGCAATTTCAGATGTATCCATGTTAAGATGTAGTGATTAAAATTACTTGACATTGGCTTTTTGATTGTGTAACTTACACAATAACTTAACCTGTTTCAACATGAAAACATCTACAAAAGTAATTCAATGGATTCCGAGGATTCTGTGCATAATGGCTATTCTTTTTATTAGTTTATTTGCGCTGGATTCTATTTCATCTGAACGCACATTCTGGCAAAATACAGGGGCTTTTCTGATGCACCTTATACCTTCATTTGTTTTGCTTGCCATACTTATTGTTGCCTGGAAATGGGAAAATATTGGTGGAATTATTCTCATAATTGCTACGGTAGCTTTTAGTATTTTCGTTTTCAACATTAATTACAATCAAAGACATTTTACACTGCAGCAAAGCCTCATAAATGTTTTAATATTATGTTTACCGTTTGCTATTGCCGGCATTTTGTTTATCATAAGTCACATCAGGAAGAAAAAAGAAGTCACCAATGTCCAGTAGACGTTTAATTACTCTTGGAACGTATCTCAAGGGTTTCTTAAGTATATTGGGAAATCCGGTGTGTGTGAACACTCTATGCAAAAACCGGTGAACCTGACCATTTCATTCTGTGGTAAACTGACCACGCAAATGCCGGACTTAATATCATGATTTACTCCGGCAATATCTGAATGATCCTTCCCGGATTCTCAACGGATACATATATTGATCCGTCAGGTGCCTGAATAACATTTCTTACTCTTCCTGAATTACTTAATAAAACATCTTCTTCAATTATTTTATTACCATTCACCACACACCTGATGAGTTTCTGTGATACAAGTCCGCTCACCAGAAGGTTGCCTTTCCATGATTTGAACTTGTTGCTGGTAATAAAGGCTATTCCGCAGGTTGCGATCGACGGGGTCCAGGTATGGAAAGGAGCTTCTATTCCTGGTGCATTATGGCCTGATGAGATAGTTGTACCATCGTAATTGACCCCTATGGAATAGGCTGGCCACCCGTAGTTTGCTCCCCCGATAATGATATTGACTTCATCACCTCCTCTGGGACCGTGTTCAGTCTCCCAGATTTCACCTGTTTCAGGATTTAGTGCCAAGCCCTGGGGATTCCTGTGTCCAAATGTATATATGGATGTAGGTCCGGTATTTCCCGGAATAACCGGATTGTCCTCCGGTATGTTGCCATCATCCCTAAGCCTGTGGATTTTCCCCCATGAAGATGTATTGTCCTGTGCATTGGTATTTGTTGCATCGGGTCCGCCATAACTTCCGGCACCACCTTCTCCTACACTCAGATAAAGATATTTTTCCATATCGAACACTATCCGGCTTCCATAATGACCATACATGGTATTTGATCCATTGGTAGTAAAGATATTTTCAATATTCTGAACATGATCATTGGTGATCTTAAAACGAATAAGCTTCAACAGGCCGCCTCCTGCGGGATTTGATGCAGCATAGCATGCATAGACCCAGCCATTTTTTGAATAATCAGGGTGGACCCTGATGTCAAGTAATCCACCCTGTCCGTTAGAAAGTACTTCCGGAAATCCGGTAATCTCGGTAACAGTCTCATTGTTTTTTCTGTATAGATTTCCCTGCTTTTCCCCGAAAATAAGATCCCCGTTGGGAATAAAATCCATACCCCAGATTATCTCATAACCTGTTAATATGGTTTTCATATTCAAAAGGGGGACACCTGTCAGATCTTCCTCAGTCCCTTTTTCGCATGAATAGAGTACAGGAAGAGTTAAGCTTAACAGTATTAATATTTTTTTTCTCATTAGTTCTCTCTAAATCAGTTTCTGCCCTGTATATCTTTTTAAATTTCCGGAAAACTTTTAAGTTCTATTATATGATATTTATTATTTAAGCATTTGAAACAAAAAGAGTTTCATTATTATAAACAATCAAAATCATTGTTTGTTTATAAGTCAGTTTTTTCGGTTTGTGAGAATGCGACAGTAACCTTACTACAGGATTAAGAAAATGCAGTGAGGAATAGTAGTAAGCAAGTTTAACAGATAATCAATAAGGCAGGTGTTTTGTTACTGTGTAAAATATAAGTAGTCATTTCCTGAATAGCTTGCTCAGCTGATCCGGGATAAGTGTGTGACCGGAATTCCAAAGTGCTTATTAATACGGGAAATTATGTTGGAGGATATTTCAAATGGCAGCCTTATTGTTTATATTTATACAGCCTTTAGGCGTAATATAAACTATTAATTTTAAAGATATTAAAATGAATATCCGATTTTTATTTGCAGTAGCTTTAGTTTTTTGCTACCTGCCATCTCAGGCACAGAAAACTGAAACAGGTCCCTATACCATTTCAATGCTTGCTTCCGGAGTATTTCATATTGAGGATGCAAATAAAAGTAATCCAGCCGGTATGCACGCTGATGCAGATGGTAAGATAACCGGTTTGAATAATTGTTCTGATATGTACCTGGTGGCCGGGAAAGATAAGGTTCTGTTGATAGACCTTTCGAATTTCATAAAGTGGGATACAACCGCCATCAGATCACTGCGTTCTATAGTATATTCTGAAAAAGGCGGAAAGGATCTGTTTATCACTGTAACCCATTTTCATGGTGACCATACCGGAATGCTTCCTGCCTTTAAGGACGATGCCAATGCCTTCTTCTGGATACCTGCGGAAGAATTCAAGGGAAAAGGGATATTCCCGGACGAAAGAACAATACCCTTTCCTGAAAACGCATCACTCGACCTGGGTGGCGGATATATAATAAATTCATTTGAAGTACCCGGACATTCTCCTCATTCAACCATTTTTTTTCTAAAGGGCAAAAACCTGTTATTTTCTGGAGATGCTATTGGTTCAGGAAACGGTGTCTGGCTTTTTTCCTATGATAGTTTTATGTTGTATAAGGAGAGCATTAATAAACTGATAAAGTATATCCTGGATCCTGCTAACGAAGTGGATACAGAAAAGCTGATTGTTTATGGTGGCCACTACTGGCAAAAAGGTGAAAAGGAAAAACTGACTGCACAGTATATTTTCGATATGCAGACACTGATCGACAAGATCGGGGAGGGTAAAGCAGTCGAAGAAAAAACAACTTATAACAAATACCTGGATACCAACTTCAGATATGGGACTGCAACAATAACCTGGAATAAAGCAGACGCGGTGAAATATTGCAATAGCCGTTGATCCTTACCAAACTGCACCGTAGTTGATTGACTACCTCGGAAAGCGAAGGAGCAAGCCTGGTGCGATGGCAAAAAAGCCTAACCTTAAATTTTCAATTCATCCATCCCATTTACAGTTTAAGTTTGAGATATGGTATAGTTACCCGGACCAAAACTGGCACCGGAAATGGTAAGTCCCTCCGGCTTTTGTGATTATCTGTTTATTCTGGATAAATACAGATTGTTACCTGCCATTCTGAATGAACAATTGAGCATATTCCCGGGTTAATAAATTAAATTCTATTTCAACATGGATAGCTCAAACCGGAAGACTATTATAACAGTTATGATTGCATTTTTTGCTATCAGTGTCAGCAGCTGTAAAAAAGAAGCTTCAATTGAAACTGTAACAGATATTGATGGGAATGTTTATAAAACGTTATCGATTGGCAATCAGGTCTGGATGTGCGAAAACCTGAAAGTTTTACATTTCAGGAATGGTAATCCGATACAGACAACAACGACTCCTTCTGAAGACTTAATGCTGGTGGATAAACCCAATTATCAGTGGGCTTATGAAGGTAATGAAAGCTATGTAGACGAATATGGAAGATTGTATTCATTTTATGCAGTTGCAGATACCCGTGGTATTTGTCCTGAAGGATGGCATATTCCCAGTGATGAAGAATGGACTTTTTTAACAGATTTTCTGGGAGGAGAAAGCCAGGCACAGAAAAAATTAACTGATCTGGGTTTCAATCCGCAATTTGGAGGATCAAGACTGACTGATATTTTTTTTGACATAGATCAAAATGGTATTTACTGGAGCGGCACATTCGTTCCCGAAAATAGCGAGCCGGGGTTAGCACCTGAAGAGCAAGTATATATCAGAACAATGGCGAATGGTTCAGAAAACATTTACAGAAGCTACCGGTATTTTAAAAACGGTGCATCTGTCAGGTGTATAAAGGATTAGAAAACAAAATCAGATTTCATCGTTTTGACCATCACGAAATGATCTGTTAATCACTTAATTCCTGGCCCGAAACTGGCATTAATTTTAAAAACGCCTGGTATTGTTTGTGCTGGTGTCTTATTTTTCTTAAAATCTGTCATGCTTTGACCACTTCAGAAGACGGTCTGAAAACACAATTAAACCTTTAGTTTAAGGGCTCATGAATATTTATCATGATGAGGTCATGTTAAAACAAATTCATCATCTTACCGTTTTAAGTCATTAAGAAACTAATGGAATCCGGAAACACATGAAACAAATTATTATTATAATTCTTGTTGCTTCATTATTAACTGGCTGCAGCAAGGAAAGCGGTACGATTCTGCATAAAGTCAGATACACAACAACAGAAAGTGCAATTGAGTCGGAAAAAAGCCAGAATAATACGGCAAAAAGTCCGGATGAGTATACTTATACCCAGTTTGGAACCTACATAACCAGCCTGACTCCTGAAAAGTTCACTGCAAAAATTGGAATAATGTGTTATCAGGACAATTGGGATCTGAAGGATAATTCGACACATATTATTTCATATGTGGATGGCCATGATAATGATCCGAATTATGAAATAGCCACATATGCTGATTTTTCAGGCAACGCGGAAGTCAGTATCGATCCGATTCTGTACAGCACAGATTTGGTGGGAGAAGAGAAAAGGTTATTTAAACAAAAGGAAGTGACTTTCAATTATTTCAATTTTGTTCCTATTTATTTTTATCAGGAACTGGAATTACCTGCTCAATATAAGGATAAACAATTGTTACAGGTCGAAATGGACGCAGAACCCGATCCGGAGTATTATTTTGATCAGGGAAGTAACTGTGTCATTCTCAAATCCTATAGTTTTTCCTTTCTGAGACCGCTGGGCCGCTATCCCTTTATGTTTGTTTTCGGGAATGCGGAATCGACATATATTTTTAACCAGGAGGGGAATCAGATATTTCCATCAGCCGATCTTCCGTTCGGTGGTTCCATGAGTTCCCCCGTAGTCAGAAGCAATAAATATGATCCTGTCACTGTAACAATGCCACAGGACGGGGAAGAAATCACGATGTCTTCCACCATTATGTTCGATTCGCGGAATTTAATACAGGTTTATGCGGGTGCCGACGATATTGCCTATACCAGTGATGATATTTTTGTATATGCTCCTTCATACTGGGAAAGGCTGAATGTAAAACTTGAAATAAAATAGTTCCAGCTAATTATTACATAAGTAGGTGATCCAGATCACATTTCGCCGGTACTAATTGACCAATTGAAGACGGAGTCAATCTCATGTACTATTGATAAATATGAAAATGGTATTCTTTCCGGCAGAATATGGTCAAGGCTATCGGCTTGTGCAGTAACTCTGTAATATTAAAAGAGTTGACATAGTTTTTTTGACTTTGGGATTTTTGTGGTGTAACTTATATTTTAAATCGTAGACTTTAATTAATAACAAAGCATTAAAACTATGGAAAAATCAGGAAAAGTTGGAGCACAAATCTATGGTTATACAGTTTGTGTAGTTGCTGTAATCGCATTTCTAATATCCGTTACCACTCTTGTAAATGCTATTATTGATCTTCCAGACCCAATTCATGGAGGAATCTTGTTCCCTCAAGGACCCAGTCTGGCATCTTTTGACAATTATAAGATGGATATTCTAAAGTCACTTCAAAAAGGAGATGAGTCTTCAAAAACCTCATACGTTCCTGACGATCAAACTTTGCATGCAATGTATGAAGCTGCAAGGAACGATAAAATACAATCTGTTAAACACCAGTCAAATAAGTCAATCATCGTTGGGGGTCTCATAATTTTTATTTGCGTCATTCTTTTTATAATTCATTGGAGATGGGTGCGAAAACTTAATAAATTGGCAGCATCATAAAACATCATCTTTCATTTAGTAAGAAATATCACATAGATATATAACCAAACTATCATTTTATTTGATGAGGGATATTGACTTTGGTGTAACCATAGAGTAACTTTATCCAGTATTTTTGTTGAAAAGCAATGATTTAGAAAGTTTTAACAATATATTTTCCGTAGAATATTTTTCAAAATTTCATTTTCTTCTTTATTATTATTAAATCTATCTTATATGAAAAACAAAAACATTTTTATTTTTATGTCTTTTAATAGGCATTACGACTATCAAGCTTTCTGCACAAACCAGGACCATTAATACTATTGAACCTAAATGGGATGTACCTGATCTGGAAATATTTTGTAACGGTGTACAGGTTGATTTGTTAAAAAATGATGGGTATGATTTGAGGATGAGCGCTCATTATAAAGATGGTAATTATACATGGTGGACGGGTAAGGTTAATAACCTTATTTATATCAGTGAATGGACCGGTGAAGTTTTCAAAGTACAAGTGAAAGATGGTTGGTGTATGAAGGATAATCTATATCAGATTCGATTCAACATAATCGGGGAAAAGGGAAACCATTATGTAATTGAAGG